>VGOP01000011.1 GCA_016875875.1 Chloroflexota bacterium
CCTTCAGGATGTTGATGATCTGCTCTTCCGTGTACTTCTTTCGGGTCATTTCGAGTCCTCCTTTTTATTGTTCTTAACGCCGGAAGACTCTAATTATAACCTTCCTAGTTTATGGGGGTGGGGTCATCTTTGCATGATGCAACTAGATGCACATGTTAATCTCCACGATGAATATTTAGGAACTAGATACAGCCATGCCTGTGTAATGCGCCGTATTCTTGAGATCTGCCCCACAGCGCAAGTTGGAATACAGAGCCCAAGATGGGAAGAGCAGCAGTTTTCGACCAAGAATAGCATACATCCCTTTTATATCTACACATCGAGTTCAGATTTGGCTTCACCCGAACAGATAATGACTTCACTGAGCGACAACGTCTACATGTCTATTGATTTGAACGTCTTTGACCCCTCAGTCATGCCGGCAGTAGACACGCCCGAGGCAGGTGGCATGCAGTGGCATGAAATTCTGAATTTACTAAGAGCGGTAACCCTGCATAAACGTGTCATTGGTTTTGATCTGGTGGAACTGTACCCCAAAGAGGGCGCTGTTTCTTGCGCTTTCCTCACAGCCAAACTAGCCTTAAAGCTTATTGGCTACGCTATATCATGAGAGACAGGCATTGGCAACCTCAATCTCAGTGGCATTTGACATGGCCTGTCCCTCTGTTCTATTATTAGTACGATTTGGAGCAAAGGGATGGCCTCAAAAAACGCGCCTGATTCAGCTCCATATAGCTATATCTTAGGACAAGTTGCCACTCAGTTTCTTTTAACATTGCCCTCAGAGAAAAGACCAACAGCCCAGCAGGAAGTATACAAATTCGTACGTTGGTACGGAGAAACACGTCCACTAAATGAGCTCACCATACCCGAAGTCGCCAATTATGCCGAGCAGATAACTTCGTCAACCACTGAAGTAGTTGAGAAACTAGGGATAATCAAAACCTTCCTTGCTTATGCCCACAAGCAGGGCTTGACAAGGACAAACTTGGCTGTCCACCTGAAGAGCAAGAAAACTCCACCAAAATCAGCCTTACCTTTGAAACGACGTTACCATAGAAAAGTATTGCTGACCGGCCAAGGCTACGCGGATTTAAAAGCAGAGCTTATCACCCTCAAAAGCGAACGACCGCGCATAGCTGAAGAAATCCAGAAAGCAGCCTCTGACAAGGATTTCCGCGAAAATGCACCTCTAGAGGCAGCCAGAGAGCACCAGGGCCATGTGGAGGCACGAATTAGAGAACTGGAATCGACTTTAAAAATGGCAACATTAGTGGATGAACAGCAGATTGGTGGTCGTGAAATAACTTTTGGTGATAAAGTAGTGCTCCGTGATCTAGCTTCAGGCGAACAGGTAAGCTACACCTTAGTCGATGCTAGTGAAACTAACCCGACAGAAGGCAAGATCTCTGTTGTCTCACCTATGGGTCAAGCATTGTTAGGGCAGATGCAAGGACAAAATGTTGAGGTCAAGGCACCAGCTGGTATTCTGCGTTACAGAATTGAAGACATCCAACATCGTTGAACTTAGGTTGTCCAAGATATTCAAGGCTTTCCAAATTAGGAATTCTATATTATAATAGACGAGCCTAAAGATAGAATTTAAACTACGAGAGTTTTTCCCAAGCAAATTGGTACAGCTTTATGCGTGAAAGCTGTGAGGCATCTACAGTAGTTTGAGAGTAGGAAACGTAAACAGTAATAAAGTTGCAACCTAAGCTGGCGCTCAGCTGGTGTTGGATATTTTGTGCCTATAACTAGCCAGCGACGCTGTCATAGGAATTCAAATCTAAAGGAGGTACACATGGATTTTGAGCTAACAGAGGAACAGAAAGCGCACAGAAAAGAGTTTTTCGAGGTCTGTAAGGAACTTGAGAAAAAAAGGCCACCAAGTTTTGTAGGATTTGAGGCTGTATTTGAGGTTGATGAATGCTGGGAATTCCACCTTTACTGCGCCAAGGAATTCGCTAAAAAGGGGTGGCTTGGCTTAGCCTGGCCTCCTGAATACGGCGGCAGTGGAACCATGATGGACAAAGTCCTCTTCGCCGAGGCGAGAGGATACCATGGAATTCCTGGTGTTGACATCTTTGGAGTGCAAATGCTCGCCCCTACCCTTTTACAGGCCGCAAGCGACGCAATAAAGAAAGAATTTCTGCCGCCAATTGTCCAAGGAAAGGTTATGTGGTGCGAGCTATGGAGCGAGCCCAATGCAGGCTCAGACTTGGCCACTCTGGCCACCACCGCGATAAAAAAGGGTGATGAATACGTTATAAACGGTCAGAAGACCTGGAATACGGGTGCTCACCGGGCTGATTGGGGCTTTGGAGTATTCAAGACCGACCCAGCTGCTCGGAAACACCACAACATCACTTTCATCTTGCTCGATATGAAAACGCCCGGGATAACGGTAAGGCCTATCCCATACATAGATGGCGGTGGCCCATTCTGTGAGGTTTATTTTGATGATGTCCATGTGCCGGCTAAAAATATCGTCGGCCAGGAAAACGAAGGCTGGGCGGTGGTCAATCTCCTCGCCGGTTTCGAGAGGTCGGGGATGACCGAAATCATGGCTATGTTCCGTGATCTGGAAGAGCTAGTGAAATACTGCAATGAGACCAAGCGGAACGGTCAACCTTTAGCCAGAGACCCATTAATACGCAACCGAGTGGCACAACTAGCCTGTGAACTGCAAGCAGCCCGCGCCATCGCATACCGAATAGCTGACTTGCAAAACAGGAACGAGATGGCCCTGATGGATGCATCAGCAGCAAAGATATTCTACAGCGAGTTAGGCAAGCGTTTTGCTTTCGTTGCAACCGACATCGCAGGTCCATACGGCCAGGTCAAAACCTCCCGATGGGCTCCTATGCACGGGGCTTGGGAGAAAGCATTCCAAGAATGTTTCATAACCATCATCTCCATGGGGACAAATGAGATACAAAGGAATATCATCGCCTGGTATGGTCTGGGCTTGCCCAGAATGAAATAAACAAGTTTCGATAGGAGGAATCATGGACCTTAGATTTACTGAAGCGCAAGAGATTTTGAAGAAAATGGCACGGGATTTCCTTACCACGGAATGCCCTAAAACTCTGGTAAGAGAGCTTGAAAAGAGTGAGAAGGGATACTCTCCCGAGCTCTGGAAGAAGATGGCCGAGCTGGGGTGGATGGGATTGGTTATCCCTGAAGAATACGAGGGCATGGGTTACACCTTCCAGGATCTGACAGTCCTCTTAGAGGAGGCAGGTAGGAATATACTTCCCGGACCGCTAATCTCTACCGTAATCAGCACCTTCCCTATCCTCGAGGCCGGGACTGAGGAACAAAAGAAAGAGCTCCTGCCCAAAATAGCTCGGGGAGAACTAATTATTACTACGGCCCTCCTCGAAGCTGAAGGGACATTCAACGCCTATGGAATTGCCGCTAAAGCAACACCTAAAGGGGATGACTTCATAATAAATGGCACAAAGCTCTTCGTTGAAATGGCCCATGTAGCCAATTACACCATCTGCGTCACCCGAACCAAAGATGGGACTTCTCCTGAGAAAGGAATCACCCTCTTTTTAGTTGACTCCAAAGCCCCTGGAATAAGCTGTGAAGTAATGCCCACCATAGCCGCAGATAAGCTATGCGAGGTGCGCTTTGAGAACGTTACTGTGCCCAAGAAAAACATGCTGGGCAAGATAGATGAAGGATGGCCGATTGTGGAAATGATGTTACGCAAAGGAGCTATCGCTAAGTGCGCAGAGTCCATCGGTGCGATACAGACTTGCGTCGAAATGACTGTAGCGTACTCCAAAGAAAGGGTTCAGTATGATAGGCCTATCGGAGCCTTCCAAGCACTTCAGCATATAATGGCTGACATGTGGACCTCAATGGAAACCGGCCGTTATTTAGTCTATGAGGTGGCATGGATGGAATCAGAAGGTCAACCCTGTGCCAAAGAAGCATCCTTGGCAAAGGCATATGTCAACGAGGCTTACAAGAATGTGGGTCAGTGGGCAATAAGATTACACGGCGCCATTGCCACCAGCCATGACCACGATATACCACTTTATTATCGAAGGTCAAAGGCTGCAGACACCACTTACGGCGGCACTGATTTCCACAGGGAGCTGGTAGCCCAGAAAATTGGACTAATCTAAGCACATCTAGATGCAAAGAGCACTCCACTTAGCCCCTCTTAGTCGGAGGGGCTAAGCTTTTTTCTTAACTAAGTGGAAACTAAGAAAAACTATTTGAACTATCAAACCAACTTAACTCTGTGAGTAATTATTCCCTCTTGCTCAATTGCCTCACCAAGCACCTTATGCTATACTGATGTGCAAATTTGATTAGGGAATACTATTAGTAACCCCTGAAAAACTTTGTTTCTCATGGGTTTAATATAAATTAGGAGGTCAAAATTTGCCGGAGTCTATTTCAGTTAAACAGCTCCTACAAGCCGGAGCTCATTTTGGACATCTAACCGGTCACTGGCACCCACACATGAAAAACTATATTTTCACACAGCGCAATGGCATCCACATCATCGACTTAGAGCAAACTGTAGCTATGCTGGATAGAGCCTGCGCTTACATTAGAGACCTAGTCAGTAACGGCCAAAGCGTTCTCTTTGTCGGCACCAAGAAGCAAGCTCAGGGAATAGTAGAAGAAGAAGCCAAACGATGTAGTATGTATTATGTCAACCAAAGATGGTTAGGTGGGATGCTAACTAATTTCGCTACTATCCAAGCCAGGATAGACTACCTAGTTCGCCTCGAAGATCGAAGGGATAAAGGTGAGCTAGATTACCTATCAAAAAAGGAGAGATTGAAAGTCGAGAAGGAAATAGCACGACTTAATAAGCTTCTTGGTGGTTTTAAGGAAATGACTACGCTTCCTGGAGCCCTATTCATTGTTGACCCAACTAAAGAGAAAATAGCTTTGGCTGAAGCAAGAAAGGTTAGCATACCAATAGTAGCTATTGTAGACACTAACTGCGACCCAACAGATATTGATTACCTTATTCCAGCTAACGATGATGCTATAAAGGCACTCAAACTCATATGCAGCAAAATAGCTGATGCGGTTCTCGAAGGTAAGATGATTAAGGAGACCGGCGAAATGGGAACCATTGAACTAGCTCCTGTAGATACGGAACGCACCCAATTAATGGAACCCCATATTTTTGCACCTGACGAAGATGAATAGCGAGGCAGTGATGCCTTATCCTACATAGCAAGAGGAGGTAGAATTGCAAGTTTCAACTACAGCGATAAAGGAGCTTAGGGGAAAAACCGGTGCTGGTGTTATAGACTGTAAAAAGGCTCTCCTCGAAGCAGAAGGAAACTTGGAAAAGGCAGCCGATATTCTCAACCAGCGCGGACTGGCCTTGGCTCGAAAAAAGGCTGACCGTGCCGCAGACCAAGGAATAATCGAAGCTTATGTCCACCAAGGAGGCCAGATTGCAGCATTAATTGAAATCAACTGTGAGACCGATTTTGTTTCCCGCACTGACGAATTCAAAGAGTTAGCCCATGACCTAGCTCTGCAAATAACCGCTATGTCCCCAAGATTCATTTCTCCAGAAGACATGCCACAAGAAACAGACACAGACCTTCAAACAGCTTGCCTCCTGCTCCAACCCTTCATCAAAGACCCCAACAAGACCGTCCAAGACATCATCACTGAAACGATAGCCAAGGTTGGTGAGAATATCAAAATACGCAGATTCGTCAGATTCGAACTAGGTTATTAGAAGTGGCAACAAAAAAGCCCAAATACAAGCGTGTCTTGCTCAAGCTGAGTGGAGAAGCGCTCATGGGAAAGAAAAGGTTTGGCATTGACCGTTCAATACTGACACGTGTAGCCCGGCAAATAAAACAAATAATTGAGCAAGAAGTTGAGGTAGCTATAGTCGTCGGAGGAGGCAATTTCTGGCGAGGCACTGGTGGTGAAGCCAAAGGAATGGATCGAGCCACAGCTGACTATGCTGGGATGTTAGCTACGATGATCAATGCCCTGGTCCTTCAAGATTCGTTAGAAAGCGAAGGAATAATTACTAGAACTCAATCAGCCATTACCATGCATGCTGTAGCCGAGCCGTATATACGTCGTCGTGCCATCCGACACCTAGAAAAGGGGAGGGTGGTTATTTTCGCCGGAGGTACAGGAAATCCCTACATGACTACCGATACTGCTGCGGCACTGCGAGCCATTGAAGTCGGAGCCGAAGTCCTTCTTGTAGCCAAAAACAGAGTCGATGGTGTTTACGATTCTGATCCTCTCAGAAATCCAAAGGCAAAGAAATTTTACCATTTAACCCACAAAGATGCCCTAAACTTACGCCTCCAGGTAATGGATAGCACTGCTTTCTCTCTATGTCGGGACAATAAGCTTCCCATAATAATTTTCGACCTACAAGGAAAACAGAGTATAGAGCGTGCCATCTTTGGAGAACACGTCGGTACCTTTGTCACTAACGAGGAAGAGAGATGATCGAGCAAATACTCACCGAAATCAATGGTAAAATGCAAAAGGCTGCCGATGCTTTAACCCGAGACCTGGCAGCTATTCGCACAGGACGTGCATCACCGGCCTTGGTTGAGCATATCAAAGCTGACTATCACGGTGTCCTCACTCCGATCAACCAGATGGCTTCTATCTCAATACCTGAAGCAAAGATGATACTCATCCAACCATGGGACCGCAGTTCAACCCGCAGTATCGAGAAAGCTATTCTCACGTCTGACCTCGGCCTAAATCCAACAAGCGATAGCAACGTCATACGCATACCTGTTCCACCCCTCACCGAAGAACGACGTAAGGAGTTAACCAGAGTAGTTCACAAAAGGTTAGAGGAGGCAAGGATTGCGCTTCGTAACCTAAGACGGGAAGGCATCGAAAGACTGAGGCAGTCAGAAAAAAATAAAGAAATATCCCAAGATCAATACACACGTGCTTCTGAACAACTGCAAAAACTCACCGATAACTTCATAGACAAGGTCAACGATATAGGAAAAGCCAAAGAAACAGAGATAATGGAGGTCTAAAACTCCGAAACCCGCATGCCCATGTTTTCAAGGGAGTAAATCCACACATAAAACATCATGCCAGCCTCAAAAAGCTCCGCCAACATTCAGTATTCCTCACTACATCCACTGCTACCTAAGGCACTTAGAGCCCAAGAATAAACATGCTCAGGTATAGAATTCTCACTGCCATTGTCGGACTACCACTCGTTATTGCCATAATCTGGTTTGGTGAACCCTGGTTTACCCTCATGATAGCTGTTATGGCCGCACTTGGTAGCCTGGAATTTTATCGAATGGCTAGCCAGTCAAAAATACAGCCGCTCACCTATTTCGGTATGGCTTGGGTACTACTTATAGTCCTAAGCCCTCATTGCCCATATCCTGTTGCAGCACCTTTCCTCATCACCTCAGCCATAGTTGTCTCGCTAATCTGGCTTTTGCTTAAATCTCCGCGGGAAGAGGCTTTCACTAATTGGGCATGGACAATGACAGGGATCCTTTATATAGGCTGGATGCTCAACCACTGGGTCGAACTCAGAAGCTTGGAGGCTGGCAAAGTGTTGGTATTTTGGGCTATGTTCACTACATTCGCTAGTGATACCAGTGCCTTTTTTGTCGGCAGAACTTGGGGTAAACACGCTCTAGCACCATCCATAAGCCCAGGCAAAACTTGGGAAGGAGCCATAGGTGGACTATTGACCAGCATTGTGGCCTCCCTAATTCTCAGCATAATCTTTCCATTGCCCTTCAGCTACTGGCAGACGGCCCTTTTAGGCTGTGTTATCAGCCTGTTCGCTCAGCTCGGAGATTTAGCAGAGTCATTACTTAAGCGTAACACAGGTGTAAAGGATGCAGGCAAGCTAATACCTGGACATGGTGGTATACTAGACCGCATCGATAGTCTCATATTCACCGGAGCTATTGTATACTATTGCGTGATACTAGCCACATTATGAGCAACACTATTAAAAAACTAGCAATTCTAGGCTCGACAGGCTCAATAGGGCAACAAGTCCTAGACATAATAGGGGCCTTCCCTGGCAAATTCAGGATAGTAGGATTAGCTGGCGGCAAAAATACGAGTTTGCTTGCTGAACAAATCAGCCGATTTCAGCCCAAACTAGCATATTCGCCGCTTAAGATCAGCCTGCCAGACAAAACAAAGTTATCATCACTAGAGGACATAGCTACCCACCCTGAAGTCGACATCGTTGTCATAGCCACCTCGGGTAAAATAGGGCTGGCTCCAACACTAGCCGCCATAAGGTCTAGCAAAAAAATAGCTCTGGCCAATAAAGAGGTGCTAGTCATGGCAGGTGCAATTGTTGTAGCAGAAACTAAACGATACGAAGCTCAAATCTTCCCTATTGACAGCGAACATAGCGCTATATGGCAGTGCCTTCGTGGAGAGAAAGCTGAGGTGGCCCGGCTTATCCTGACAGCATCAGGGGGGCCTTTCTATCATTATTCACCCGCGCAGTTAACTAAAGTCACTATTGAAGAAGCTCTGCGACATCCTACATGGAGAATGGGAAAGAAAGTGACCATTGATTCGGCAACTCTAATGAACAAGGGGCTAGAAGCAATCGAAGCTCATTGGCTTTTCTCTATACCATTTAGCAAAATAGAAATCGTCATTCATCCTCAGAGCGTTATTCATTCCCTAGTAGAATTTATCGACGGCTCGCTAAAGGCTCAACTCAGTATCCCCGACATGCATTTTTCTATTCAATACGCTCTATCCTATCCCAAGCGGTTTGCTAACCCCAGTTTACCACGTATTGACCTAACCCGACTGAATTCACTGACTTTTGAGACAATAGACTATTCTATTTTCCCGTGCTTACAACTGGCACTTGATGCTGGTAAAAAGGGAGGGACATACCCTGCTGTACTTTGTGCCGCCGATGAGATAGCTGTCGAACTCTTTCTTAAACAGCATATTAGTTTCTCTGGCATCGCCGAAATAATAAACAAGACCATCAGCTTACACCAAGGCACAACTAACCCTACCCTGGATGATATCTTGGCTGCTGATGAGTGGGCAAGAGATACCGCACTGAAACTTACTAACAAGGCAAGCTTATGCTTGAAACAATAGCACTTACAATTGTCAGCTTTATCGGCATACTAATATTACTTGTCTTCGCCCATGAGTTTGGGCATTTCATCACAGCCAAGCTTACCCACGTAAAAGTAGAGGAATTTGGCATCGGTTTTCCACCTAGGCTTATAAGTTTCAAGCGGGGCGAGACAACATATTCACTAAACGCCATACCCCTTGGTGGCTTCACCAAGATGCTGGGAGAAGAAGATCCCAAGCTACCAGGTAGTCTGGCCAGCAAGAGTATCCCCGTTCGATTACTAGTTCTTAGCGCTGGCTCATTGATGAATATTTTACTTCCGATATTACTACTTTCAATCAGCTTCATGATCCCCCACGATATGGTTCTGGAAAAAGTCCAAGTGAAAGAAGTGGCATCAGGTTCACCAGCTCAAATCGCTGGGATTGAGTCGGGAGACACAATCCTGGCAATAAACAATCACACAATTAGAAACCGCGGCGATGTCAGCTATATTATCCAGCTTAACCTCGGCTCAGAGGTACATATCCTGCTTCAAAAAGGCGAACTCAGTCAGCAAAAAGTAACTGTGCAACCAAGATGGAAACCACCGCAAGGACAAGGAGCCACTGGAATTAGTATCATCGGAGTAGATAGCACCATAGTCCGCGAATCCTATCCCATCTGGAAAGCAGTACCTTCAAGTATAATTCATTGCGGGGAAATCCTCATCTTATTCCGGAATGAAATAGTAGGCTGGTTCATTAGAGGAACAGCACCTCAGCTAACTGGTCCAATAGGTATTGCTGAACTGACCGGTGAGATGGCTAAGGCTGGTATTAGTCCGTTACTCGAATTCGCTGCTCTAATTAGCATAAACTTGGCCCTAATTAATCTGCTACCTTTCCCGGGTCTAGACGGGGGCAGACTCATCTTTGTAGCTTTAGAATGGATCCGACGGGGAAAAAGGATTTCGCCGAAGAGAGAGGGATTTGTGCATCTAATTGGTTTCATAGTGCTGATACTTTTGATTATTGTTATAAGCTATTATGACATTACACGCATTTTTCAAGGAGAGAGCGCATTACCTTGATGATCCGCAGGCAATCCAGACCCATTAGAGTCGGAACAATAACTATAGGTGGCGATGCACCTATCGTAGTCCAATCTATGAGCAAAACCGATACCAGAAACATAAAAGCTACCATAACTCAGATCAAGGAACTCGCCGACAGTGGCTGTGAGATAGTCCGAGTAGCAGTGCCCGATTTTGAAGCTGCACAGGCTGTTCCGACCATTAAGCAGCGTACCTCCATCCCCATAATTGCAGATATCCATTTTGACTATCGACTTGCCCTTGAAGCATTGAAAGCCGGCGCTGATGGTCTTCGCTTGAACCCGGGCAATATCCGTGATCCCGAACAAATTGCTAAAGTAGTCCATGCAGCCAAGCAAAGACAAATACCCATCCGCATAGGTATCAATGCTGGAAGCCTGCCACCATCTTCAAAGCAATCTGTGCCCATATCTGAGCATATGGTTAATGTAGCTCTGGAGCAAATCAACCTACTGGAAAGCCTTGACTTTGATTTGATTAAAGTCTCACTTAAAGCCTTCGACGTACCTACGACTATCGAAGCTTATAGGGCAATGGCCTCAAAAATACCCTACCCTTTGCATTTAGGTATAACTGAGGCAGGAATCCCCAGGGCCGGAGCCGTCCGCAGTGCTGTAGGCATCGGCATACTCCTTCATGAAGGCATCGGCGACACTATCCGTGTCTCCCTTAGCGCCCATCCCTGCGAAGAAGTAGACACCGCTTACGAAATCTTAAGAAGCCTTAACTTACGCCAACATGGCCCCACCTTGATAAGTTGCCCCTCGTGTGGACGGGCTGAAGTCGATATCATCAGCCTTGCTGAATCCGTAGACAGAAACCTAAGAGATATAAGTAAACCTATCAAGGTTGCCGTCATGGGTTGCGTTGTCAATGGACCAGGCGAAGCAAAGGAGGCCGATGTCGGCATCGCCTGCGGCAAAGGCAAAGGTGCCATTTTTAGAAAAGGCAAAGTGGTCAGCACCATCGCTGAGAAAGACTTCTTAGAAGCACTGATGGCAGAAGTAAAAAGCCTTTAAAATTAAACAGGTCTTTTTTAACAAACTGGCTCGAATTATACAGAGCCTGAAATCACAAATAACAAATAGGAATAACAAAAACCAAGAGGGAGAATAAAGTGGAATATCCGATAATTGTTAATGTGGATTATCAAGAGAAGCTTTCAAGGTTGACCACTCTCTTTCGAGGCCTTATGATTATACCTCACTTGATCATCCTTTGGGCTCTAGGCATAGCTTCCAGTCTTGTTGTTTTTATCGCCTGGTGGGCTATTCTGTTCACCGGCAGGTATCCTAAATGGGCTTTTAATTTCATCTCTGGCTATGTGCGCTGGTACACCAGGGTAAGCGGTTATTATCTGCTCCTGACTGACAAATATCCGCCCTTTAGTATAGAATAAACAGCAATAAAGGCTACCATTTAAGAGCAAAGTCAGCTTAAAGGATAGAAATATGCGATTTTCTAATCTCTTCGGCAAAACGCTAAAGGAAATACCTTCAGAAGCCGACACTTTAAGCCATCAGTTGTTGATTAGGACAGGGATGATTCAACAAGTAGCAGCCGGCGTCTACTCCTTCCTACCTCTAGGTTGGCGCGTGCTCAGGAAAATCGAGCAGATAATCAGAGAGGAAATGGACAGAGCCGGTGGGCAGGAGTTAATGCTGCCTACACTTCAACCTTTCGAACTGTGGGAGGAATCAGGAAGATATCCTTCTTTTGGCAAAACGTTGCTCACGGTCACCGACCGACGAGAACACAAGCTAGTCTTGGGACCCACCCATGAAGAAATTATCACCGATCTTGTGCGACGATACGTGCAGAGCTACCGCGACTTACCCCTTCTCCTCTATCAAATCCAGAATAAGTTCCGCGATGAACCGCGGCCTCGAGGCGGCTTACTACGTGTCCGCGAGTTTATTATGAAAGACCTCTACAGCTTCCATACCGATGATGCAGATTTAGACCGAAGCTATCAAGAGATGATTCAAGCCTACAAGAACGTTTACTCCCGCTGTGGCTTACCAACAGTTGTAGTAGAAGCCGACAGTGGCGCCATAGGCGGCAAGGAGTCCCATGAGTTTATGCTCATCACTGAAACCGGTGAAGACGAAATCATTCATTGCTCGAATTGCGATTATGCCGCCAATATAGAAAAGGCTCAGAGCATCAAGCCCAAACAGGAAACAAAAGCTCACCTATCTATTGAGGAAATATCAACCCCAAACATCAAAACCATCGAAGAGGTAGCCAATTTTGTTGGTGTTCCAACAAGCCATACTTTGAAAGCAGTCTTTTATTCGGCAGATGTCGAGATTATCTTTGTAGTGATCAGGGGGGACTTGGAAGTCAACGAGACAAAACTCAAAAACTTGTTAAAATGCTCTGAATTATGCTTGGCTACTGAAACTGAAGTTAAGACAGCCGGCTTAGTAGCTGGCTCGGCTTCGCCAATTGGTATAAAAGGAATAAAGATTATAGCTGATGACTCAATAAACTTAGGCTCCAATTTCATTGCCGGTGCCAATAAACCAGATACTCATCTTAAAAACGTGAACTACCCTCGTGATTTCAAGATTGACCTCATAGCTGATATTGCCATAGCACGCCCCGGAGATGACTGCCCGAAATGCAACGGCAAACTCCAGTCCAGCCATGGAATTGAGGTAGGTCATGTCTTCAAACTAGGTATTTTCTACAGCGAGAAGATGGGCGCCTCTTTCCTTGCTCAAAATGGAGAATCACACCCAATCATTATGGGTACCTACGGCATCGGGTTAGGGAGACTACTGGCAGCTGCAGTGGAACAAAATCACGATGATAAAGGCATTATTTGGCCAGCGGCGATTGCCCCTTATCATGTTTACCTCTGCCCGCTTCGTTTAGAAAATCCTGATATCGCTGAAACCGCCGAGAAACTCTATCAAGATTTAACTAACAAAAACATAGAAGTGCTTTTCGATGACAGAAATGACTCCCCAGGAGTTAAATTCAACGATGCCGATATTCTGGGCATACCCCTCCGCTTAACCATAAGCCCTCGCACCTTGGAAAGCCAGAGCATAGAGGTAAAATGGCGCAAGGAAAAACAAACCCAACTATTACCTTTGGAAGAGATAACTCCAAAAATCAAGAGGTTGCTCCGCGAAGCTAAGAGCAATTAACGCTCTTCTGGCTTGATACGCCGCTGAAACCAAGCAGCTATGAATATCAACACACCACCCAGGATAATAGAGGCTAATATCTTTACCACCTCTGGTAGGCCCATAGTCAGAAAGAAGGTAAAGGTGAAAACGCCGGCTATACAGGCAAGGATGTAACTCACCAAATGAGCTTTGATCGGCTTCTTTTTCGCTGCTCGCCAAATCAACCAGCCGATAAAAGCTAAAGAGCCAATAACAGCTACAGCACCCATGACTCACCAACCTCTCTCATAAAAGTATTTTCCAAACAGAGCAAACATAGCCGTGGTCAAGGCCAGACAAGCTAGCTTGCCTGGTTCAGAGAGGTATTTAATATACTCCACCGCCAGATAGCCAACTCCTGAAACACAAAGCAAGATTCCAAAACCATACAGAATATAGATTCTCATACGCTTAATACCTCATCACCTGCTGGTCTCAGGCACGGGGATAGGCAGAGGTGGTCCCTTTTCAGGGTACCCTGGCACAGGATAATAGCTCAGGATTATTTTGCGCTCTATTTCCCCACGCTTGATTCGTACAGTATATTCTCTATACTCCCCAGACACAGGACTTGACTCTCCCAGATCTTCAGACTGCAGTGTCCAATCAATTATTGTCTTCTTGAATGGTGCCACCGAGACTTCTGTTCTATCCAACAATTCAACAATCTTTTGGCCACCCTTCCAAACTGAAACCTCTACATCAACCAAATAGGTTGAAAAGCTTCTATTATCAATCTCGTACCGAAAGGGGATAGACTCCCCCCATCCCACGCCTAAGCTGTAACCCTCATAACTCTCTTTTACCCAGCGCTGCTGCCAATAATCAGGCTCTATTACCTGTTCACGTTCTTGAACTGTGACATACAGCGTATCATATAAACCTAAGTAGCCATCCACGACAAATATAGCCAAAATCCCAGCGAAGCAGACTAAAGCCAAGTACAGATAAAGATTCGACTTACTTTTTGCTGACAAATTTAACCAACCTTACCCATTCATCCTTGTTCACCAGATTTAAGGATAAATATTGATTTGTTTAGTGAAGCTTTCTCTAGTGACCCCTTCTGACACTCCGCAAAAAGAAAACTAATCGAGTTATAAAAGCGCCAGCAACAACGACGACAAGTATAAACGCCCATAGCGGCATAAGTCCAATCTTAACAAGTATTGGTGTGGTCCAACCGCTATCATTACCGGCACCATCTACAGCTTTAATCCGCCAATAGTATTTTCCTCGAAGTAAAGCTTCAGCATCAGTCAAGGTATATTGAGACTCAACCAGGTCATCCTTACTTAACATCGTAGTCACAAAGTCAGGTTGAGAAGATATCTGTAAACTATAGTAAACACCGCTCGGATCAGAGACATCAATCCATTCGAAGGTAGGAGCAGCACGATCGAAAAAGCCTACCCTACTCCCATCCTTCGGCGACACAATCTGTGGTAAGGATGGTGGCGCCGTCTCCATGGTGAAAATACCAGAGGCTGAGGCACCACCAACATCAGCAGCGGTTACATTATGCTTACCACCTAGACTTTTAGGGGCATTAAAGTTTGTTTGGAAGTTGCCTTTAGCATCTGTGACCAATTTAGTAACCACAGCAACATTATCATATTTAATAGTCAATTCTTTGTCTGTGCCAAAACCAGTACCGTTGACCACGATATCACAACCTACATAGCCTTCGGTAGGCTCTATAACGATTTTCGATAAAATGGCCAGTTTAGCGTCAGCAATGTCAGCAGCAGTAGTTGAAGCACCATAAGCATCTATGAAATGACTACCCGCAGTACTGTCAGGTATAGCCAAAGAGATGGTCCAGCAACCATCTTTATTAGCTGTTATATCACTTCTGATAACACTACCATCAAACGTAACCACTATACCACTCTCGCTTCCACCAAAACCGCTGCCGTCGATAGTTATACTGTCACCCACATACCCCGATTCCGGCTTAATTTTCACAGCAGGGGAGACTGTAAAGGTGGCATCAGGAACTTCATCAGCCTTGGTAGAAGCACCTGAAGCATCTATTGTATGAACGCCTTTAATAGAGCTAGGAACAACAAGGGTAACACTCCACGACCCCTTACTGTCAGCACTGGCCCCAGTCTTTGCATCGGTGCCATCATAGGTGACTCGAATGCTGCCTTCATCCTTGCCAAAGCCAGTACCACTGACAATAACTGAAGTGCCAACACCACCAGACGCCGGGCTAAGACTGATTTTGGGACTAACTGTTAAGGTGACATCAGGAACATCACCCCCCTTAGTGGTGCCTCCTGAGGCATCAACCGAGTGACTACCCTTTGCAGAGCTGGGCACAGAAAAAGTTGTGCTCCATGAGCCTTTATCATTAGCGGAAATTCCTGTCTTCGCATCTGCGCCATCAAAAGTGACCGCAATGTTGCTTTCAGTAACGGCAAAGCCCTTTCCATCAATAGTGATAGAATCACCAAAAGTACCTGAATTTGGGTTAATATTTATCGAGGGAAGAACAGAAAATTGGGTGGACAAGACCTGGGTATTAGTCGGATTTTCCACTGTGACAGTATGGTTACCCCGGGAGGCATCAGGCACAGTAAAGGCAACACTACCACCTCCAGGCAGTGTGCCTTGCTTTACCTCAGCTCCGTCCCACTTAATGGAATAAGACCCAGCAGTCAGTTCAGATATGGTCACCATCGTCCCGACAACACCAGCCGCTGGAGTCATGCCAGCAGCCTGGACATGACTTGCGAAACAAAGGGCTAAAAGCGAAGCTAAACAAAGAGCCAGGGCAAAAACTTTAGTTTTCACGCTTGTCCCCCTCCTGCAAATAATCACATCCTATTATAACGCAAATTTAGGCAAAAGTTCTGCTTAAGTGGAAGGTTTTGAACAATTCTGTTCGCGGACAAATCAGCCCCGCAAGATAGCCCTTAAATCGCGTTGTAATTTATCAAGAATTTGCTTTTGGACTTCGTCGACCTCGCTATCAGTCAAGGTATGCGTGGATGACCGGTAGATAATTCTGAAAGCGAGGGATTTCTTACCTGCCGGCACCTGCTCTCCTACATAAAGGTCGAAAAGAGCGACCGAATTTACTAGAGGAAAACCTTGAATGATAGTACAAATCTGTTGATAAGTTATCTGCTCATCCACCAGAAGTGCAATATCCCTGCTCGTACTTGGATATCGGGGTATCGGTTGATAATTTTTGAGAGCAGCGGTAAAAGATGACAATCTATCCAAGTCGATTTCAATAAGATAGGCCGTATCAGAAAGTTCAAAAGCTTTTGATACTTCGGGGTGCAGTTCACCAACTGCACCCAACTTTTCATTTCCAATAACTACATCGGCGATTCTCCCGGAAAATAAACTTTCATCTTCACCCGCATCAAAGCTCACCACCAATCCTAACCGTGATAAAACGGTCTCCAGTACCCCTTTGGCAGTAAAGAAATCAACAGACTCCTCTTTACCACGCCAGGACAACCTACGTTGTGAACCACCGAGCACAGCACAAAACATCTCTTTTTCTTGGGGCAAGTCTTTCTCCAGGGGTAAAAACACCTTCCCAACCTCAAAAAGTCTAATGCTACCTTCTTGATATCTCTCATTCCGAGCTAGAGTTGATAGGAGGCCAGCTCGCAAACTGGTGCGAAGATATTCCTGCTCTCTGGACATTGGATTAGCCACTTTCATTGGAGTCGGACCTATCAGGCGAAGTTGTGGTGAAAGCCTGCTCAGCATCTCCAAGTTGGTCAAGGAATAGGTGAGTATCTCCTGAAAACCACAGCCAACAAGGATATTCCGTAGCTGTCGCCTGAGAGACAACATCGGCAGTGGCTCATGCCTTGGCAATGGCGAACTCAGCATGGTAATCGGAATGTTGTCATAGCCGATAATGCGAGCTACCTCTTCGGCTAAATCAGCAGCACAACTGATGTCTGTGCGCCACCAGGGAACATCCACCTGAACCTGCGAGTTTGACCCAGCTTGCCGACAACCAAACCCCAATAGCTCCAGAGCCTTTGTTATTTCTCTAATTTCCAACTCCACACCAAGAAGCCGTTTAATATCAGCAAGAGGCAACAATACAGGTTCCCTCTGCTGCTTTCCGGGATAAACATCGATAATTCCCTTTGCCACCTTGCCACAAGCCAATTCTGCCATCAATTCAGTGGCTCGTTTTAACGCTATTAGTGGCAAGTCCCTGCTAAGTCCCTTCTCAAAGCGCAACGAAGCCTCACTGCTTAGCCGAAGACCAAGGCTCCCCCGATGAATAACCGCCTGATCGAAGTTCGCTGATTCTATCAGAACGGTGGTAGTATTGGCAGTAACTTCCGTATCTGCCCCTCCCATAATGCCAGCAACAGCAGTAGCTCGCTCCTTGTCGGCAATAACCAGCATACTCGGGTTTAGAGTCCGCTCACTCCCATCCAACGTAGTTATAGTCTCACCGTTTGCTGCTCGGCGTACGACAATCTGTTTCCCACGTATCTGATTGTAGTCAAAAGCATGAAGTGGTTGTCCATATTCCAGCATCACATAGTTTGTAACATCAACGATATTATTAATAGGACGCATACCGCAAGCCAACAAACGCCTTTGCAGCCACTGAGGCGATGAAGTCAGCTTAATCCCACTAAGCAAACTAGCACAGTACCTGGGGCACAAATCCGGCTCAACAATCTCCACTGAGACAAATAAGTCTATCGCTCTTTCTAATTCCTGATAACGAACGTCAGGAACATGCAGTTTACCCCCGGCAAGAGCTGCCATTTCCCTAGCAACGCCAATCACCGATAGGCAGTCAGGTCGGTTTGGTGTTATGTCTAGGTCTAGAATCGTATCACCAAGATACTCAGACAAAGGAGTGCCAACTGTCGCTTCCATAGATAGAATCAAAATCCCTTCATGGCTACCAGAAATTCCCAATTCCTTCTCAGAGCAAATCATCCCTTTAGAAACAACACCACGAATCTTAGCCGGTTTCAATTGTACCATCTCTCCACTATGACCATCTATGAGTTGAGCCCCCACATGAGCAAAAACCACCTTATCACCAACGGCGACATTAGGTGCCCCACAGACCACGGTGGAATGTTGCTTCCCCAAATCAACGGTTACCAATTTCAGACGATCAGCATTAGGATGGGCATTAACATCAACTATCTTGCCAATTACTATATTCTTCCAGTTCCCACCGATGACCTCCACTCCTCCAACCTCTAAACCAGCCATAGTCAACCGTTCACACATCTCCCCGAGTGGTACGGAAAAGTCGAAATATTCCTTTAGCCAGCGAAGTGAAACTTTCATTATTGAGTTCTAGAAATCAAAACGACCAGATTCAGAATTGTCTTAGAAACCTAAGGTCATTACTATAGAAGAGGCGGATATCATCTATACCATAGCGCAGGATTGGAATACGTTCTACACCCATACCGAAGGCAAAACCAGAATAAACTTCAGGGTCGATGTCAACACGCCGAAGAACCTCAGGATGCACCATCCCCGCACCTAGAATTTCAATCCAGCCACTATTGCCGCACAGTCGACATCCAGCACCACGGCACACTAGACAATCAATAGCCACTTCAACACCAGGCTCTACAAACGGGAAATAATCGCAACGAAAGCGACACTTCCTCTCCTCGCCAAAAAGGCGGTGAGCAAATTCAAAAAGGGTACCCTTTAGGTCAGACAGGGTTATGTTCCTATCAACCGCCAACCCCTCAACCTGGTAAAACATCCATTCGTGTGTAGCGTCTGTGGCTTCATACCTGTAGACTCGTCCCGGCGCTATTATTCTTATCGGCGGACGTGATTTCTCCATGACTCTTATCTGGACTGGAGAAGTATGAGTTCTCAAAAGCATGGGGTTACCACCAGCTTCAGTCTCGAAGTCAACCCATAATGTGGCAAACATATCACGGGCTGGGTGGTCAGTGGGCATGTTGAGAGCTTCGAAATTATAATAATCCCATTCCACCTCCGGCCCCTCAACAACTTGAAAACCCATGCCACCAAAAATATCACAAATTTCCTCAAGCATCTGAGTTGTTGGATGTAGACGACCGATAGGAACCTGTTGACCGGGTAAAGTAACATCGAGACTTTTAAGCTGCGCTAAACTAGTCTTTCCAAACCCCACTTCTGATGTAATGCCTAATGGATAAATGGTCCGCTGTTCTAAACTCCTCTTTTTCTCCGCCAAACGAGTTTCAAGAGCTTCCTTGATTTCATTGGCTCGAGCCCCAACCACACGCCTCTCCTCCAGTGGTAAAGCAGCTAATGACCGCAAAATCTGTATGAAGGCGCTCTTTCTGCCTAAATAGCGAATTCGCCACGCTTCAAGTTCATTGATATCGGTGACTTTTTCTAGGTCATCAAAAGCTTTAGAGGCAAGCTCTTCAACCTGATTTGGCATCATTCTCACTATGTGAGGGGGATTTTAGCTCTTAAGTTTGGCTGAAGCTAACATCAGTAGCTTAGAGAAGCTGGCTGGATCGTTTACTGCCATTTCTGCCAATGCTTTGCGGTCGATTCCTACATCGGCTTTTTTTAGACCATCCATAAATTGGCTATAGGAAAGTCCTCCAGCACGGGAAGCAGCATTTATCCTAACAATCCACAACCGCCTCATATCACCCTTGCGCTCTCGGCGATGCCGATAGGCATAAAATAAAGCATGCATCATGGACTCGTGGGCACGCCGAAATATAGCATGTCTTGTGGCCTTATGTCCCTTTGTTAGCTTCAGTACTTTTTTATGTCGTCGATGAGTGACTATTCCGCCTTTAACTCGTGGCAATCACGTCCTCCTAATCTATTTCAAGCCATAGGGCAGTAATCTCTTCAGCCTAACCTTATCAGAAGGTTGCACCAGAATCATGTCATCATAAAGGCGCTTGGTCCTGGCCGGCTTCTTACGCCTTAGATGGCTCTTGCCAACTTTAACGCGCATAATTTTGCCGCTGCCGGTGATGTGGAGGCGGCTCTTAGCTCCCTTATGGGTCTTAAGTTTCGGCATCTAAACTTTCTCCTCAACAGATGGCTTCTTAGTGTGTTTGGTCGAAATGGGCGATAGCACCAGGCTCATAAAACGTGCTTCTGAAGACGGTGCCCCATCCAAGATTGCTATGTCTTTCAAATCATCTGCCACTTTTCGTAATAATTTCAAGCCCAGTTCCGGATGCGTAATCTCACGTCCCCGAAAAGCTATAAATACCTTTACTTTATCACCCTCCTCCAACAATTTCCTCGTTATCTTAATTTTGGTATCAAGATCATGTTCCTTCACCCTAGGCCTAATTCGGATTTCCTTGAGTACAACGCCTTTTTGGCTCTTTCGTGCTTTACGCTCCTTCTTGGTCTGCTCGTATCTATATCTTCCATAGTCAAGAAGTCGACATACAGGAGGAACTGAATTAGGTGCCATCTCCACTAGATCAAGACTCTGCTCATTAGCGATCTGTAACGCCTTCTCAAGTAGGAATACTCCCAGCTGTGCTCCTGTCTCCCCTATAAGCCGAACCTCCTTAGCCCTAATCTGCCGATTAACGCGTAATTCTTTGACTATTTTTCCCCTCACCTCCTTACACGAAGTAGACCATTTGGCAGAAATATATCATATTCACGAGAGGAAATCAAAGCTTATCCGGAGCTTTGGTTTCAATAATTGGTTGTACTCTATCCATAAATTGAGAAATCGACAGCAAGCCGAGGTCTTCTCCATTTCTCAACCGCAGAGAAACTTGAGAGGCATCCAGTTCTTTATCACCAACAACAAACATGTAAGGGATTTTCCCCAGTTGCGCCTCTCTTATTTTCAAGTTCATCCTCTCCGAGC
Organism: Chloroflexota bacterium; assembly: GCA_016875875.1. Taxonomy (NCBI): domain Bacteria; kingdom Bacillati; phylum Chloroflexota; species Chloroflexota bacterium. The sequence goes on from VGOP01000011.1 coordinate 21,222, forward strand.
GGTCATCAACTTGAACGCGAATGCCACATTCTCTGAGTTCACCTGCTACCTGGTGTGCATAGCTCAAATGACGATCAGCTATAGGAATTATGGCCACCTGGACCGGAGATAACCACACTGGAAAGACACCAGCATAATGTTCAATGAGGCAGGCCATAAAGCGCTCCATACTCCCCAACACAGTGCGATGTACCATCACCACCTGATGCTCTGAGCCATCATCGCCGATATAATTAACATCAAAGCACTGGGGCAGGTTAAAATCAACTTGAATCGTGGGGCCCTGCCACAAACGCCCTAAAGCATCTCTAAGCTTGACATCAATTTTAGGCCCATAGAAGACGCCTTCACCAGGATCTATCGTATAATCAAGCTTAAGCTTTTCCAGAACCTTCCTTAGCGTCTCCGTAGCATCTTCCCAGACTTGAATAGTCCCAGCATACTTCTCCGGCCGCGTAGACAGAAGAAGCTCATACTCATTAAACCCAAAGGTGGTCATCATAAAGCGAGCTAATTTCACCACCTCTGTTACCTCAGCCTCAAGCTGGTCAGGGCGGCAAAAAATATGAGCGTCATCCTGAGTGAAACCACGTACCCGCGCTAGCCCATGCAGCACCCCAGAACGCTCATAGCGATACACGGTACCCAACTCAGCATAGCGAAGCGGTAAATTACGGTAGCTACGCAACTGAGTTTTGTAAATCATAATATGCCCCAAACAGTTCATCGGCTTGATAATGTATTCCTGCCCTTCGATATCCATCGGTGAATATAAATTCTCCCGATAGAAATCCCAGTGCCCACTGGTTTGCCACAGGTTCACCTTAGCAATATGCGGAGTATAGACAATCTCGTAACCCCGCTTCCTGTGCTCCGATTTCCAGAAATCCTCAATAATCTGACGCACCAAAGCACCTTTAGGATGCCAGTGAACCAACCCAGGGCCAGCTTCTTCGTGAAGGCTAAAGAGGTCGAGTTCCTTGCCCAGCTTCCTGTGGTCTCGCTTAGCGGCCTCAGCCAATCGAGCTAAATAATCTTCGAGTTCAACCTCAGTATCAAAAGCAACCCCGTAAATCCTCTGCAACATGGGACGCCGTTCATCACCTCGCCAGTAAGCCCCGGCAATATTGGTAAGCCTAAAAGCCTTAATCTCGCCAGTCGAACTTAGATGGGGGCCACGGCACAAGTCGATGAAAGAGCTCTGGCGATAAATGGTGACAGTTTTGTCAGGTAGTTCCTCAATAAGCTCCAACTTATAAGGCTGTTCGGAAAACAACTTCAGTGCCTTTGCCTTGCTCATCTCCTCTCTAACAAAATGGGAATCAGCGGCAATTGTTTCTCTCATTTTAGCTTCAATCGCCGTTAAGTCCTCTGGAACAAGAGCTCGGGGAAGTTCAAAATCATAGTAAAAACCATCCTCAATTGCCGGGCCAATGCCAAACTTAGTCCCCGGGAAAAGGGACTGGACTGCTTCAGCCATCACATGTGCAGTCGAATGCCGCATCTTTTCCAACATCGCCTCTTTTTCTTCCATAGCCATTCCCAATTTCTACATCAAGCCAAACAAAAACCTCACGCCATCACAAGCGAGAGGTCGACACTGCACCAAACTGGCTCAATCGCTAATGTGTACTGACAAAATAATATCCAAGTGGTTTCCACTCACTAAGCTGGTCAGCTTCAACTATCGCATTTTATCAATGCTACTATGGAGAGTCAAGCTAATGTTCGGTCGGTCAAATTGAATGAATCCCAAATCAGGTCTATAATAATATGTCTTTTTACCAGGTTGACCCTTCTGCAGCCCGGTCATTCTTTGAATTTAAGATACAAATATATCGGAGGCCTTAATGAAAACACAAAACGCCATCGATTTTGAATATATCTTTAACCCAAAGTCGGTTGCTGTAATAGGCGCATCTTCAGACGATGGCTTCACACAAGCCCTGATGAGCACAAAGATTAGGGATAACTTGTCCTTAGTTAATCCGAAATACAATGAGCTTGCAGGCAGGAGATGCTACGCTAGCATCTTAGATATCAAAAACAGCATTGACTACGTTGTCATCGCAGTCCCGGCATTGCTAGTCCCTAAAGTATTGGCCGAGTGCATAGAAAAAGGAGTAAAGGCAGCTCACATTTTCACCGCAGGCTTCAGTGAGACTGGATTGGAAGAAAGAAGAGAATTAGAGAACGAGGTAAAAAATATTGCCCACGGCAAGATTAGAATAATCGGCCCCAACTGTATGGGGGTCTGCTGCCCTAAATCCGGTTTAACTTTCACTCCTGATGCCTCGACTGAAGAGGGCTCGATTGGCGTCATTTCACAAAGTGGCACCTTTGCCGGGGAATTCCTGACCGTTGGGAAAATAAGAAACCTTAGGTTCAGCAAGGTAGTCAGCTACGGGAATGCCATAGACCTAGATTGCCCGGACTTTCTGGAGTATCTAGCAGATGACCCGGACACTAAAGTTATAGCTTTATATATAGAGGGGACAAAAGACGGTAATCGTCTCAAATCGGCACTTGCCGAAGTTGCCAGAAAGAAGCCGGTCTTAGCGCTAAAAGGAGGGGTAACAGAACATGGTAGTCGGGCAGCATCATCCCACACAGGTTCACTGGCTGGCTCACCGGAAATCTGGAGCTCAATTTTCAAACAGACCGGCGTAGTTCAGGTAGAGAATTTCGATGAGCTATTAAATGCCACTTTAGCGCTCGCTTACTCACCCCTTCCTTCAGGAAAAGGCACCAGCATTATTACGAACTCTGGCGGTTTTAGCGTGATTCAAACCGACTTATGTGTAAAAGCAGGACTGGCAGTGCCTCAATTCGGAGAGAGAACCATTGCAGAATTGAGAAGGATGGTACCGATAGCCGGAACCAGCATCGGGAATCCATTGGACGCCTGGCCTATATTTTACAACATGCCCGGAACTCCCGGAACTCTTGCTGATGCCATCAAGATCACAGTCTCCGACGAAAATATACATTCGCTAATATTGCACTTCGATGAAATTAGTTATCTGAGGCGCTTCTTGGGTGAAGCACTTGAAAGCCACCTAAAAACACTTATTGACCTGATGATCAGCGGCTGCCAATACGCCCGGGATCAAATTGGCAAACCTGTAATAATTTGCGTTTCACTCGACGCCTATTCAGAGGACGAAGATGACAGAAAAGACCACCTGATAGTTAAAAAAGCCTTTGAGGAAAAGCAATTCCCAGTATATCCATCGCTCAATGACTCAATAAAAGCCCTGTTTAACCTTTATAGATACAGCGCTCGACTCCGCAAAGGATAGCCTCACCACCTCAAACCCTGCAACATCTACCAGTGGTGGGGCTCACTGGACGGAAAGAAGAACTTTTGCCCTGGCTTTCCACCTTATCACATAGCCCATCGTTTTCACCTTTTGATTCTTAATCAAATCGACTAATTCATAGTCAAACGATATTGACATTCCATTTCGAAATACCGAGTGGTAAAATGAGTAGGGGAAGGCTAAATAACTACACAAATGATCGGAGGTCAGCATTAAAAACTGAGGAGGTTGTGTTATGGCTACGGCAACAGAAACCGAAGGGGATATAGAACGCAAAGTACGTATCCAAGATGACAAGCTAGTAATCGAAAAATTGGTTATTGACGACCCTGAGATAGTAGGGTATGTCCGGACTATTGCACATGATATGGAAAAGACTATTGTGGAAGCATTACGACTTGGTATGCGTAGCCTACGAATAGCACAAACGGTAGGCGATGTAGAGATGGTAAAACGTGAATTCGAGTCCATGATTAGCGGAATAAGCACCAATGTTGACAAGGTACTCATGGAAGCAAAGGAGGCACTTGGAAAACGTCTAAGCGAATTCACGCGTGAGGAGCTTCAAAAATCGCTGCGCGACCATAGAGGCGAGCTTCAAACAGAGCTAGTAAGATTGTTCGGCCCTGAGTCAGCCGTCTCAGTACAAAAGCAGGTTGATAAGATGCTAGAGGCTCAAGGGAAAAATTACACCCAGGCCATAACCCAAGTTCTGGCAGACACTGAGAATCCCGAAAATCCATTTTTCAAGCTACGAAAGGACTTAAAGGATAAGGCGGACGAAGCTGTTAAAGAGGTCCGTTTGCTTCGTGATAAGGTGCTTGAGACAGTTGGCGAGGCAAAAGGCGCAGCTTTAGAACGAGAAAAGGGCACTGCAAAGGGTAGAACATACCAAGAGTACGTTTACGAAAGGGTCGAAGGTATAGCTAGAGTATTTGGCGATACAGCTGAATACGTGGCAGACCAACTCGGAGAAAAAGGCAAATCTCGCGCTGGTGATGTGCTAATCACGCTAAATCCCAGGGATACTGGCAATGCCGATATTAGGTCAGTAATCGAAGCGAAGAACCGAGGGACTACTGTTCCAGCTATTCTAAACGAGCTCGATGAAGCCATGGAGAATCGCCTTGCTGTTTCTGCAATAGCTGTGTTTAGTAAGACAGAATATGTGCCAACTGGTCTGAGAAGTTGGCGTGATTATCCAGGCTGTAAATACATATGTGTATTGACAGAGGACGAGTCTGATCCTTTCGCATTAGAGTTCAGTTACAGATGCGCACGCGTCGATGCTCTTCGCTCAGTAGAGATACCGGAACAGACAATCGACTTTGTCGCGGTACAGAACATGCTTAAGCAGGTGAGGGCAAGATTGAACGAATTTGCACAGATGCGAACAAAACTTACAGGGGCACAATCCGCCATTGGGGACGTGCAAACCCTTATCGACAATCATCAAAAAGCTATGCGTAGCGACCTCGACGAGATAGACCGGTTGCTCTCCAAATCACAACAGGCTAACGCATCAACTTAACCGCCGGACTAAATCTTTTATGTGCCTCCACCACACCCTCTTTGTTGGCATTCCATTATGCTCCCCAACAGTATAATCTAGTGCAGATAGAACAAGAGCTTGGTCATCCCTTGCTTCCTTCAAAGCTGAAAGTGCCTACCGGGCTGGCCTTACCATATCGTCGGTATTTCATAATGACACTTGCAGATGTATAATAATCCTAGATGACTTTATAGGAGGTGTACCTTGGCCAAAACGCGATCTGGGAAGAAGATTGTGCACGTTAAGGGCTATAAGAGGAAACCACCCGGAGGAGAAAGAAAAGTAAGACCGGTCAGAACACATCGCAAATCCACGCGAAGCGAGTAGTTACAATTTCCTAAAGCTGGCCAACTATAGGTTATCCACGAACCAATACTACTCTTATGCGCCCTCCGCTACCTTATCCTGTTTGTTGGCATTCAATTCCAGAACATGTAGATGTATAATTGTTCTTGAGTGATATGAATATTGGGGATGGGTTACAAGGAAGACACTAACCGCTTGGGGAAGTTGAAAATATGTTTGACATCAACAAATTTAAAAATCTGAACACAGGTAATATAAGATACGAACGGCAGCTTGGGAGGATGCATGCACTGAGCCTGGAAACGAAAAATACTGAAGACACGGTTGAAGAAGCTCTCGCAAACATTGGAAGCAGGAAATATTCATTTGTGATATATGGGGAACCTCAATGTGGCAAAACGGAGATGATGATTTCCCTGACGGCGAAATTATTGGACAATGGACATAAAATAATTATCGTACTACTTAATGATAACATTCAGTTATTGCAGCAGAACCTCGATAGATTCATTATCTCGGGTATTGATCCCGCACCGGTGGATATATCTGGAATTTTAACTGAGAATATCGGAGACAAAACTTGGGTAATATTCTGTAAGAAAAATATCAGAGATCTTAAGCAATTAATAGATAAATTAAGGAAAAAGTTCGGAAAGGTAATAATTGACGATGAGGCTGATTTTGCCTCGCCAAATGCAAAGGTAAATAAAAACGAAAGGACGGCGATTAATAATGCAATTTATGAGTTACTCGATTCAGATGGCATTTACATTGGCGTGACCGCGACTCCTGCACGGCTAGATATGAACAACACATTTGATAATATGACAGAAGACTGGATCTGCTTTGTTCCACATAAAGATTATGTGGGGAAAGAAACATTTTTCCCACTCGATTTTAAGCCTCAACAGCATTCTACCAATTTTCTTCGAGCAACAGGTGATGACCCAACTCATTTAAGGGAGGCTCTTCTGAATTTTTTGTGAACGTTGCCTATATTAACCTGTTTGATACCACCATTAGAGACCAATTGAAAGCAAATGGACAGGAAAACGCAAACTTCTCCTTCTTAATTCATACCAGTGGTAAGACTGTGGATCACAGAACTGATGAGGAACTCGTAAATAAAGTCATTGATACTTTATCAGATGACAACAACACGCAGTTTCCGATGTATGTAGAAGCCATGCACAGAATCGCCACAGACAAATATGGTATAGGAAAAGCTGATGATATAGTGAAATTTGTTATATTCAATATTCGCAGGAAGGTCACAGCAGTACTCAATGCTGAAAGCAAGCTACGAAAGAAGGTTCCTCTTGAACTAACAAATCCGCCGGTACTTTTTACGGTGGTCATTGGAGGCAATATTATCTCTCGAGGCATTACTTTCAATAATCTAATTGGTATGTTCTTTACGCGAGATGTGAAGCATAAGATGCAGCAGGACACTTATATTCAAAGAGCTAGAATGTTTGGAAATCGTGGTAAATATCTTAAGTATTTTGAGCTGTGGATACCAGAACAATTATATTTGGACTGGCATAGATGTTTTGTATATCACCAACTTTCATTAGAAGCAATAAAGGCAGACAAGAAAGCCCCTGTCTGGATATCGGACGATAGAATACGACCAGTAGCAGCGGGTAGTATTGACAAGAGGTCAGTGGTAACAGATAAAGGTGAAATGTGTTTTGCCAAGTTCACTCTCACTGAAGACCTAATAAAACTTATCGAAGACATGTCTTTGAGTGAAATAGACCGGTTGCAGAGGATATCTGATAATTATGGAGATAAAGTTCTTCCTCACTATGTGGTGAGCTTCATACAGATTAATGCATATCCAGGGAACGTAGCTCTTCACGGTATCCGTAAAGCGGAAAAACCAGAGTACGTTGATACTCTATATAGACCTAGGGGTATCTTGGGTGGCGGAGACACTGATAAATATCCTAATGCGGTGCATCATTTTTTGCTATACAAGAACACTCGAAACGAAGCCCGAATGGTATATAGATATGTCGGCAAGGTTCAGTTTCTGAGGAATCTTAAGAGAAGATTAAACTAAAATGTATGATTATACCTTCTTCCATGGTAGCGCTTTAGTCCGGCTCGCCCAAGACCCACGGACGCATGGCATAGAGCTACATCATGGAAACAATTGCTATCTTGTTAACAAGAACTCAGGTATATATCTAAAGCACAGTACGAAACGCATCTCTCCTTGGCATTTCACTTTCTTACCTGAGCATTTGAACGAAATTGCTAGCATCAAGAATGAGATCAAATTCCTATTTGTGGTGCTTATTTGTAACGATGATGGTATTTGTTGTTTGAACTTTCAAGAAATCGCTCAACTTATACTCGTAGGTAACATGGACCAGACTAAGTCAATTAGAGTTTCGCGTTCACTTCACGAAAAATATGCTGTTTCAGGGACTGATGGAAAATTAAAACACAAAATAGGTAACAGCGATTTTCCCCGGAAAGTTCTTGAAGCAGCATAAACGGTGAATTTCAATATCCATTATCCCTACCTATCCGACTCTTCTCAAGGACCTGCGCAGTGCCCCTTATTTCCTATGTCTCTACACCACATAGAATTCTAACTTATCAACCTATCCACAGGTGATGCCATCACATACCTCTTGAACACATCATCAACCCTTATAGAAATCCTTCAATCAAACGGTGTAAAGAAATAGCTAATTTCAGATAATGACTTAAACTAGTCAAAAGGTACGACGAATTGGTTTTCGCTTTGGAAGATTTTTTGGTGGGCGGTACTGGACTTGAACCGGTGACCTCTGCGATGTCAACGCAGCGCTCTAACCACTGAGCTAACCGCCCCTCACCATCGCATTTTATCAGCGCTTTTATAAGCAGTCAAGCTTACCCCATCTTGAATAAAGGGCTGGTCTCATCTATACTTTCACAAAACAGAAATATAAGAATAATCGGAGATTTTAATTGATTGGAGGGAAATATAATGGGTAAAAAGGAAGACGAGGCTAAGGAATATATCCTCAAAAGGACAAAGGAGCAAAACATCAAGTTCATACGGCTATGGTTCACCGACATTCTGGGCTTCCTGAAAAGTTTTTCCATAACTGCGGAGCAACTCGAAGAGGCATTGAAGGATGGCATGGGTTTCGACGGCTCTTCCATACAGGGCTTTGCCCGCATTGACGAAAGCGACATGATTGCCCTACCCGACCCCAACACTTACCAGACAATACCATGGCGACCCAGAGAGCAAGGGGTAGCGAGAATGTTCTGCGACATACACTGGCCTGGTGGGCAACCTTTTGAAGGCGACCCCCGGTACATATTAAGGAAAAACCTGAAGCGAGCCGCTGACCTGGGATACACCTTCTACGTTGGGCCGGAGCTGGAGTATTTCTACTTCAAGAATTCGGAGGGTACAGAATTTTTAGACCTGGGCGGCTATTTTGACCTGACACCACCAGAGGTAGCCACAGACATAAGAAGAGAAACGATTCTCTTCCTCGAAGAAATGGGCATCGATGTCGAGTATAGCCACCACGAAGTTGCCCCCAGCCAGCATGAAATAGACCTCCGTTACACCGATGCTTTGACCATGGCAGACAGTGTGATGACCTATCGTTTAGTGGTAAAGCAGGTAGCCCAACAGCATGGGGTTTACGCCACCTTCATGCCCAAACCGGTATTCGGCGTCACTGGCAGCGGCATGCATGTTCACATGTCTCTATTCAAAGGCAACCGGAATGCCTTCTTCGATAAGGATGCCCCAGACAATTTGTCAGAAACAGGCAGGAGTTTCACGGCTGGATTGCTGAAACATGTCCCAGAAATCACTTCAGTCTGTAATCAGTGGATAAATTCCTACAAGCGCCTCGTTCCGGGCTATGAAGCCCCATGTTACATCACCTGGGCTCGAAGAAATCGGGCAGACTTAATCCGACTTCCTCAGTATAAACCGGGAAGAGAAACCGACACCAGAATAGAACTCAGGTCCCCGGATCCGGCATGCAACCCATATCTCGCCTTCAGTGTCATGCTGGCTGCAGGACTCGAAGGAATTCAAAAAGGATACAAACTGCCACCACCTGTAGAGGAGAACGTCTTCGAAATGAGCCAGGAAGAACGCGAACAGAAAAAGATAAAAACATTGCCTGGCAGCTTGTACGAAGCTGTACAGCTTACTGAAAAGAGTCAACTTGTCAAAGAAGCTCTGGGTGACCATGCCCTAAATAGCTTTATCCAGAATAAAAAGGTAGAATGGGATAGATACCGGACATACGTAACTGATTACGAACTTAAGAATTATCTGCCAATCCTGTAGATGCGATTTTCAAAAATAAGATAGCACAGTATCCTTAATTTGAAGCGCTCTTTGAGGGCTTTGAGTTGCTTTGGGGGAAAAGTGCTCCAGCAGCAACTTCAATCAGGGAGCAACTTTAGTCTTGCCACCAGATTTCATGCTGCTAGTAAGCATAATCTGGACAACATTACCGCACTTTGGGCAGGTAATCTCAATAGTGACAGGCTGCCTCATTACCCGCTCCACAAGAGCTGTAACCACGGAGTCGATGTTATCCAGCCGCTTGTCTAACATCTCCAAACGCTTTTTAAATTGCTCCTGGTCCATAGTTGTCGTTTTCTTTTCAGTCTTTTCAGCCATTCTATCTCCCATCATGAAAAGAAAAGAGGAGAGGTCTTTGAAAATCCACTCCTCGATATTAAATCAACTTGCATGCCATTCCTTTCACAAGCTCTTCTCAGCTACTCCCATAGCTGACAAGTAATCCTTCTCAGCCTTTATTAAGCTGTCCACCTTAGCACCGACTGTTCCCTCCAAATATTTCCGGAAAGACTCACGAGCCCCCGGGGAACTCTGAAGCGACTCTTTAGCTCGTCCCCATTCCTCAGTAGTCAATTCAGCTATCCGATCTGGACTCAACGGGAAATCCCCCCCCATCAAATGCTCTACTTTATCAAGAACCCTGTTTGTGACCGCCCGCTTTAGGCGATCAAAGGAGAGAAATTCCTCATTTGCATAAGGCCTCGATGTCCACGTCTCATCTTGCATCTCACAAACCTCCGGGAGCATTATTACAAACCATTTCTATCGCCTATAATATGCCCCATCAACTACTGTGTCAAGTCCCTACGGGCTGCAAACGAGAGCAGAGATAAGGAAAAGTCCGCCCCCGTAGGAGGAGACTTGAATAATTCACCGAACCACTAACGAATAACATAAACCATCTGAACAGTGACTCGAATTTCCAGCTCACCAGGGCTAATGGGAGTAGGTGAAGGCGCCATGCCCTCAGCCTTCATTGCATAGTCTCTAACTACTATCGGTGGCACATACTGAGTGCCTTCAGAAATATATAGCAGCTTGCCCAACTTGATATTCGCCGCGTCAGCCATCTGTTTCGCCTTCGCTATGGCATCTGCTACTGCCTTAGCCCTTGCCTCTTTGTAGTAAGATGTCGGGTCATCAACAGTAAAACCTATATTATCAATCCGAGTCAAGTCACCACCAGCTTCAGCTACAGCATCGATGATAGACCCGGCTTTGTCCATTTGCCGTATTTTGGCAATCACTATATTTGTCACCCTATAGCCAATTATTATCTCCCTCTGCTCATCTTCGATCCACTTTCTCACTGGGTAGATGCTAAATCTCTGCGTTTGGATATCCTTTTCAGCCACACCATTAGCCTTAAGCGCCTTCATGACTCCATCCATAGCCTCAACCGCGTCTCGTTGTGCTTGTGCCACAGTTTTCGCTTCAGCCTCTATGCCGAGACTGAGTAAAACAACATCAGGTGTTGCCATTGTCTTGCCTTCACCAGTTACCCACAGGCCAACTTGTTGCTGGCTATAAATTACCCCAAAGGGGCCACCTAATTCCGGTGCTGTCACAGAAATAGCGGGTGGCGAGACCTGGGAACCCTCACCAACCACACAACCGCCAACCCCAATCAAAATCACAGCCAACATCACACTGGATAAAATCAACCAAACTTTCTTCATTTAAGCCTCCTTGAATATTGCTTGCAGTGCCTAATCCCCCTAACCTACAAAACCATCTGCATCACCCCACTACTATATAATATCATGTAGGCACTGATTACCACCATATATAACGGTAAACTAGACTCCTTAGTTTAGAATGGCAGAAAAAGCTGGCATAGATTATAATAATGCTAGCTTAGCTGCAACAAACCGATGAAATTTTTCCGCGATATCATTGCACCTATACTTGTCGGACTCGCTGTTTTCGCTCTTTTTCAAGCTACGGTTGGGAGTTTCAAAGTATATGGCTCATCCATGTTGCCAACCATCGAACAAGGCGAATATGTCATGGTCAGCAAAGCTACATACTTCTTTAATGCGCCACAACGTGGCGATATAATCGTCTTTCACTCGCCACAGGCCACTAACTCAGACCTTATCAAACGAATTGTTGCCGTGCCCGGCGACACCGTGGAAATCAAGGACAACGCAGTATTTGTAAACGATACTGCCTTAGTCGAACCTTACATCCGAGAGTCGCCACGCTACCTCATGCTACCTGAGGAGATTCCCGCTGGTCACTATTTTGTTCTCGGCGACAATCGCAACAACAGCTCCGATTCACACAGAGGTTGGACGGTACCTCAAGAAAACATCGTTGGCAAGGCATGGATAACCTACTGGCCACCATACAGATGGAGGCTAATAGAACATTATACGCTCAATGTAGGTACGCAAGCAGCCGAAGTCGGCAAACCCGTCCTGGCAATGAAAACACTATGTCCGACGAGATAATACAGATTTTCAAAGATGCCGGAGCCATACTAGAAGGGCATTTTCTGCTGACCTCAGGATTACACTCACCAGTCTACTGGGAGAAGTTCCGCGTTTTGCAGCACCCGCATTATACTGAAAAGCTATGCCGGCTCATTGCCAAGCACTTCAAGAAAGACAATGTCCAGGTGGTTGCCGGCCCGACCACGGGCGGCATCATCCTCGCCTTCGAAGTTGCCAGACAACTAGGCGTAAAGGGAATGTTCGCCGAGAAAGAAGGGGGGGCAAGGGCTTTTCGGCGTGGTTTTACCATCCATCCCGATGAACGCATCCTGATCGTGGACGACATACTGACTACCGGTAGCTCTATCGTTGAAGTAATGGAGGCTGTCAAAAAGCTTATGGGTATTATCGTCGGTATCGGCGTGCTCGTTGACCGAGCTGAGCAGCAGAAGGATTTCGGAGTGCCTCTTTTCAGCTGCCTCCGCTCTGCCACCGTAACTTACCCCCCTGCCGAATGCCCCTTATGTGCCTCTGGCATCCCTCTGGTCAAACCCGGCGGACAGACATAAGCTCACGCACTTTTCTTGACAGCTAAAAACGAAAAATCTAAAATGTCGACGCGCCGAGGTAGCTCAGTTGGTAGAGCAGCGGACTGAAAATCCGCGTGTCCCCAGTTCGACTCTGGGCCTCGGCACTTAAACTTTGAACTACTTAGTCCGCCTAGTTCACTTGTTCTCGCGACCTGCTTTACGTGCTATCCAAAACGACACCGCTTCCTTCTGTGCTTCAGGTGGCAGATGACGTGTCGTCAGCCAGTGAGTAAAACCTGCCGAACAAGGCAAGGCCACAGAATAAATCAACAAGGATACAGGCTCACCGAAAAACCAACAAAGCAATACCAGGGGAATAAACAACGCTACCCCAAACCAAACACTATTCTTTGTGGCAAAAAGCACTGCAATAGCTATGGCGGCAGAGATTACCATCTCTCTAGGGAGTAGAGCCAGGAGTACACCTATAACTACCGCCAGACCTCGCCCACCTCTGAAGCGTAAAAACACAGGCCAATTATGCCCGATAACAGCAGCTACACCAGCACCAAACACAACTAGTTCATGTCCGGAAAGGACTTTAGCCACTAATATAGCTAGCGCTCCCTTTCCTACATCGGCTATTAGGGTAGCTATACCAGCAACCAGCCCAGCATGGCGAAATACATTAAATGTTCCAACATTACGGTCGCCGACCTTGCGAACGTCAAGGCCGCTCAGTCTACCGATAATGTAAGCAAAGGGAATAGAACCCAAGAGATACGCCAGCACCAAGCTCAACACAATATCCATACCAGACTCAAATACCTCGTTTTACTAGGTTGCCACATTCTACCACACGAGACGGATAAAATCTCACCTGGTTAAACGCAGAGCATCTTAAACTAACGCGACATAGCAATTTTTTGCGGAGACAAAATGCGGTGATGAGTACCACAGCAAAACAGAAGGATAAAGGATAATTATCTAGCGTAAATTGAGCTTATGTGCCGTGAGATGTGTGTTGTCTGGCACCTTCTAACTTGCCGATTATATGAGCGGATGCCGCACCACCCTTCCTAGCAAAGCTAAATACAGACACTTTCTCCGGTGAAATAAGCAAAGGCTCCAACTTCCTCTGGGCTTCCTGACGCTCTGCACTGATCTGCCAGGTTTTCCAGGCGTCGGTATCAACCCAGGTGCTGATTACCAGCCACAGCGTGGGGTCATCTATAGAATGAAGCGTCTCACCAGAAATGTAGCCCGGCTGTCGCGTGGCCGCAGTTCTAAAGTCAATGAATAAAGCTTCCATCTCGGCAACTTTGTCCAGTCGACAATGTCTTTCAATGATAACTCGTATCATGCTCCGTCACCTCCTTCTTCTGTTCCAAGCTATATTAGCCAGCGCATCTTCTGGTATTGAGTTCCACCCTCCCAAAAACCCACCTCAAACTCTATTCTTGCAAAGGAAGCACCGACTCTTCAGCCATCCACTCATACCCCAAGGCAGCACGCCATTCAGCCAAGTCCAGTCTAAGTCCCTCGTAGTCCTTCTTGGCAGAATCGTAAAGCCTGGCATTCTCAAGGGCGATAGCACCAAGGTTAGCTACCGCACCCACGAAATACATGTCAGCATCGGTAAAATGACGTGGTTCGGCAGTATACACCCGCATAACCCCTATTACCTCCCCTCTTAGTAGCACTGGAACGCTAAGAATGGACGCAATCCCTTCCTCCCTAGCCTGTTTCCGATACTGAATCCTGTCATCCTCTGTGGCATTCAACACAGCTACTGGCCGACCTTCTAGCGCTTCAGCAATGCTCTTATCAGCAGATACTGGGCCTTTTCGGACATACCGGTCGCTCAATCCGTAAGCTGCGGTATGAAGCAACAGGCTCTTGTCTGGAGTGAGCAACATGAGTGCACATCCCTTAGCACCTAAAGCTTCAGCCAAGTTATGAAGAATGCTATGCAGTACATCTTCGGGGGTCCTGACCGAGTTTACTGCGGCTGCTACGTCGTAGAGGCTGTGGTAGTACCTCTGCTCTCGCTCGTCCATCATCCCACCTCCCATTACAGAGTCTATATTTCTATTATCTGCCGAAACCCACTGCATGTCAAGGTAGACCAGCAGGTCTTTATATCTGGTATAATACAAGGGTAAGAGAATCTTCTTTATTCTAGAGACTGCGCGATAAACATGAGCAATAGAGATTCAGGACCTGGGTTCGCAATCGGGCTTATCTTAGGCGTAGCCGTTGGTGTAGCTCTCGGGCTTCTTTTCACACCTCGAGCTGGAAAGGAAACAAGGGAACTGTTAAAGGACAAAGCAACCGACGTCTCCGAAAAGGCAAGGGAACTCACTGCTGACCGGGAAAAAGTGTACAAGGAAACCTGGAAGAAGCGTAGAGGGCAACCTAAAGTAAGCGATGCCTACTTCGAATAATGGCTTCAAGATTGAGTCCACCTAAAAGTTATTCCAACACAGTTATCTAGCTACCCGAGTCAAACTCTTCAAGATATTTGCAAACCTTTATCAAACGCTGATCTTTTGCTTCAATCCAGACATCTGACCACCAAACCCACAACCTTTGTTGCATGACCCAGATAACAATGGTAGAATTCCCGTGCAGCTAGTACGTAGATTTCTGGCCGAAGTGGCGGAATGGTAGACGCGGCAGTCTCAAAAACTGTTGAGGGGCAACTCTCGTGTCGGTTCGAATCCGACCTTCGGCACCAGGCTTATAAATGCCGAGTTGTGTAGTGGTAGCACAGGGGACTTTGGATCCCTTAGCCCAGGTTCGAATCCTGGCTCGGCAGCCAGCAAACCAGCACAAACTTCAGAACAAAACCACCAATAGAGAGCCAACAACAAATCAAGCGGAGGGCAAAAATGGAAAACGTCTTGGTCGTAGGTGCCGGTTTTATGGGCGCAGGCATTGGACAAGTGTGCGCTCAAGCAGGCTACCGGGTTCACCTGATGGACAATAAGGCTACAGCCCTGGACAAAGCAATGGGCGAGATCAAATGGTCATTGGACAAACTTGGAAGCAAGGGGCTACTCAAAGACCATCCTCAAAAAATCTTCGAACGCATATCGCCTGAGCAAGACCTGAGCAGCGCCACTAAGGCAACATGGATAATTGAAGCAGCACTGGAAATAGAAAACCTCAAAAAGCAGCTTTTTCAAGAGCTCGACCGATTGACTTCTTCGGAAACTCCGCTAGCCACCAACACCTCCACCATCCCCATTACCCGACTTGCCCGTGCAACACAGCACCCAGAAAGAGTACTCGGCCTCCACTTTTTCGGGCCTGTCCCTCTCATGGGCTTGGTCGAGGTAATCAAAGGGGAAAAGACCTCTCCTGCAGTATTCGAGCGAGGTGTGGCTTTTGTCAAGTCTCTAGGCAAGACCCCAGTCCGCGTACAAAAAGACATACCCAGCTTTGTAATGAACCGTATCTTCTCCGCCGCCTTTCGGGAAGCTGTAGACCTGGTGGCTGAAGGTATAACAACTCCAGAAGATGTGGATGTAGGTATGCGACTGGGTTACGGCTGGAATGCCGGCCCCTTCGAAATCGCCGACAACGCTGGCCTAGATACTTATGCCCTTATAGGACAAACCATGAAAGCCCTGGGGGAGGAAAACTTGATGCCCCGCTCCGACCTGATAGAGCGGATGGTAAAAGAGGGTCGCCTAGGCCGAAAAGCAGGGAAAGGGTTTTACCGCTATACGCCAGAGGGCAAACGCCTGCCATGGGAGAACAAAGGCAAAAGCAGTGCCTAAAGAAAATGTCAATAAACTGCCGTTCGAAAAAGAGCTGGAAGATCTAAGGCAACGAAGACATCAGGCCCTTCAGATGGGTGGACCTGATAAGGTTCAGCGCCAGCATCAGCAAGGGAAACTCACTGCTCGCGAGCGTATCGAGCTACTTTTGGACCCCGGCACCTTCCACGAATACGGCCTACTAGCAACCCATCAGAGCCACCGCGCCGAGATGGCTGACAGAATAACACCAGCAGATGGCGTCATCACAGGATTTGGTCGCATAGATGGGCGAAGGGCTGGCGTCATCGCCGAAGATTTCACCGTTCTAGGCGGGTCGGTGGGAATGACCCACGCTATGAAAAAGGTGCGCATGGTGTGGCTCGCCACTCAAGAACGAGTACCTCTCGTCTGGCTTCTCGATGGTGCTGGAGCTCGAGCTGAAGAGTTCATCGGAGAGGGTCTACCTGCTGTTTTCCATCACCTCATGATTGCCAGGATGTCCGGCATCGCCCCTCAAGTAGGTGTAGTACTGGGCCCATCCTCCGGAGACTCCTCTCTGGTGGGCAGCCTGCTGGAGTTTATCATCATGGTCAAAGGCACGGGGATGCTGGCAGCAGGTGGACCTCCTGTGGTGCTCACCGCCACCGGTGAAAAGATAAGCAAAGAGGAACTGGGCGGAGTCGAAGTTCATTGCGTGATTTCCGGCGTCGCAGACAATCCCGCTGAGGATGACAAAGATGCCTTGCTCATGGCTAAACGTTACCTCTCGTACCTCCCAAGCAACGCTTGGGAATACCCCCCATCAATTACCCCAGAAGACGACCCAGAAAGAAAAGATGACGAGCTACTGGAGATTCTACCAAGTAACCCCCGTCAGCCTTACGATATGAAACGTATCATCAATTGTGTTGTGGACAAAGGCAGCTTCTTCGAAATCAAACCGCTTTTTGCCCCCATGATGATAACAGGACTGGCTCGGATGAACGGCCACCCAGTGGGCATCGTGGCTAACCAACCGATGGTCTATGCTGGTGCCATCACAGCCAAAGCGGGTCAAAAAGAACGCCACTTCATCGACCTGTGCGCAGCCTATCATATCCCCTTAATCTTTTTAGTCGATGTCCCCGGCGTGATGACAGGGCCTGACTCAGAGCGGGAAGGAGCTTTGCGGTACGGTTTGGCTGTTGCTTATTCATTAGCCTGGGCAGACGTCCCCAAATTCACGGTGGTCATACGCAAGGCATTTGGCTTCGGAGGCTGTGCCATGTGTGGCTATGGAGCCGGACAAACGCTTACCCTCGCCTGGCCAACAGCCGATTTCGGTTCTCTGCCTTCAAGTGGTGGGGTGCTGGCAGCCTATGGCGCCGAGATAGCAAAATCAGAAAACCCTGAAGCTCTTCAGAAACAACTGGAGGAAGCCTATAAGAAATACTGCGGACCTTATCCCGCAGCCAGTATGTTCAATGTGGACGACGTTATAGATCCTCGTGAGACCAGGACAAGAATCACCCATGCCTTGGACCTGGCTCTAGGACGACGCTCTGCCCCACCCTCACCGGTGATGAGACACGGCGTGATGCCGTGATAAAATTTTCACACCGACTAGCTTATTGGAGCAAGCTTCGTGAACTCAAACTATTGCTGATCAATGAAGCTTAAGCATTCTTTTCGGCCAAGTCACCTGCCCAGGGCAGTTTAAATTTCTCACCCTGGTACGCCTTAATCATCAAAAGTATCCACAATACAACCGCGAGCACCCAGATAAGCCCATTAATCACCCAACCGATAATAGGTATCCACCCGATGACTATGCTAGCAAGGGTGAGAACGCCAAAGACAATGATAGACTGCAAGGCATGGAAACGGACAAACTTGTTCTCTTTCTCTATTAAAAAGAAAATGAGACCGCTTATCCAACCTAGAACATAACATAATAGTCCGGCAATATTCTCATCCAGTCCAGTTGAAGTTTTTGCCATTGCAATACACCCCCCTTTCTGTTTAAACCTGATTATTAAGGATACGCCTGCGACTTAGCCCGTGTCAACAGTTAACGGATAATATTCGTTACTGGCCTGGCTTCAAGATGAGCCTGTCAACAGCAGCTTGTTCCACTTGTTCCCGCGTCCAGAGCATAGGATGATATTTTATAGTGCGCCACATGTTAATCATATCATCATAATGTTTGCTATAGGGATGACCACTCTGGCCAGTGGTGTGGATAGTAACACTTTTTGATAAGTCACCCAGGTCAACAATCATGCGCATCGAGGGTGCCACTTTCACATCAAAGTTCCCCGAATCAGCAAACCAGACGGTGTTGTTCACGGTGTCTGTGCTGCCACCAACAGGGAACGGGCCGCGATTGACCATATTCTCAATTAGACCGATGCCACTCAGTCCCAGCGGATTGCTGACAAAGGTCGCCGTGTGCAGGTCGCCCCATCTCCATTTATTGCGGTCTTTGCCCAGCGCGGCTACAGTATCCGCATAAGCTTCACTGAAGCAGCGAACCAAAATATCATCGCGGGTTTCAACAACATCTTCCGTAGTGGCATCATCCCACCAAGCATCGTTGGGCTTCTCCATCAGCAAAAATGTAGCCCACATCTCCCTGTCTTCACCATACACTCTTATATCTTCGCTCAACTGGTCACAGAACAGGTTGTTCATCAAGCTTGCCCAGAATTCAGCATATAGCGCAGCCTGCGGGCTATCCATACCACACTGGTAATCCCACTTGAGCAGCCAGTCACGAGCTTCGGCTAACTCAGCATCATCAAACTTCAAGCCGGCCAGATATGGCATCAGCTCCTCGGCGCTGATTGACTTAGCGTCACCCTGAATAGTCTGAAAAGTGGAAATAGTATGCGGTGCTAGCTTTTCCATCAATTCGACAACACGCTGGCCGCGATAGCCGTAATTCCATTCACGGGTGATGGTGTAGTTCAGCCCCTCGCCCAATTCTTTCGCTAGCATGTCATAGTATTCTGGTGGGACTACAGCTTGATTGGCAGTAGCGATATAGCCCCGTTCCGGATTAAAGACGTGTGGCAGCTTATCATAGGGGATAAAGCCTTTCCACTCGAACTCATCCGTCCAGCCCGGAACCGGTACCAGCCCGCTATGATTCTTAGCCCGAATGGGAATGCGTCCCGGCATCTGGTAGCCGATGTTGCCTTTCACATCGGCATAAGGGAAGTTCTGCGAAGGAACATCGAAATAGCTCAAAGCATTGCGGAACTCTTCCCAGTTCGTCGCTCTATTTAAGGTTGAAATTGATTGAAGCACAGTGCACGGTTCCAGAGCCGTCCAGCGCAATGCCACCGGGTCTTCATTATTAAAGCCCAGTATGTTGCCCGTTTCCTTATCTACTTTGTTATCGTTAATGATAGGCCCGAGGTGCGTTTCACGAACTTTAATAGTGATTGGTTCTGCGCCATCCCCAAAATAGATGGTTTCCTCGCGTACTTTCATGTCACGCCATTTACCGTTCCACTCATATTGGAGTGGATTGTCCGGATTGACGCGGATGCGATACAAATCGAATACATCAGGATTGACATTGGTCATCCCCCAGGCGATAAAGTTGTTGTGCCCGATTACGATTCCCGGCGTAGCCGCGAATGTAAAGCCTACTATATCTAAAGGAGTTTCACCGCTGGTGGGGCAATAATGCAGGCCGATTTCATACCAGATAGATGGCATCATGATGGATAGATGCGGGTCATTGGCTAATATCGGCATACCGCTTTTGGTCATGCTGCCACTGTCCACCCAGTTATTGCTGCCAACACCTCGACTATTACCAAACACCAGACTCATCGAAGGCAATACTTCATCAGTAAGCAGGCTATCGGCATCAGCAAGTTGAGCCGTATTATCATCCTGAGTGCTTCCGGTTGACCCTCTGATAGGCAAGTCCTCTGGTAGAATAATGGTTGGTCTCTTACCGAAGGGCCATGGGGGCGTCAACCACTGGTCAGTCATCTCCTGGCCGTAAAGTTCGTAGAGCGTGGCACGGGTCCTCTCCTCATTCCTGCTGGGTCCCAAATCCCACGCCATCAGCTTGGGAAATACCAGCGTGTCAACAGGCGTCCATGGCTTGACTTCGACGTCAATACCTGTCAATCCAAACACACTATACGCCAGAGCCAGCTTGCTGGGGTCGCGGTTCATAATGTAAGCATTGACACCATCCGTAAAAGCTTGCAATTGAGCTAGAGCCTCACCATCACTGCGCTCCAACTCCTGCTCAGCTACACGCCGCCAGCCAAGGGTACGGAGAAAGATGTCTGTGCCCAGCAGAGCATCTTTCTTACCCACCAGCTCCTCGATGCTACCGCTACCAGTATGCCGGTAGAACTCCATCTGCCACCAGCGGTCTTGAGCTTGCGTATACCCTTGAGCGAAAAATAAGTCATGCATTGTCTTGGCATAAATGTGCGGGATACCCCACTCATCACACATAATCTCCACCGTATCCTGCAACCCAGCCACCTGCAGTTCCCCGCTATGCTGCGGCAGCGGTGCTCTGGTCATATTGTAGAACCAGCCATAGCCAAGCCCAATAGGAAGTATCAGGACAAACACGATAATCGGTACTACAATTTGAATAATCTTCTTAGAACGGCTCTTTTTCATCATTAACCTCCTTCTTAATAGCAGGTGTGCTTGACAAGCACAACCTGACTTTCATCGCTCATTTTAGTCCATTAGTCTCCCCATTACAATACCCCCATGTTAAAAACGGTCAAAAAATTTCTTTAGGTCCATTGCACCTAAAACCAAGAGCCAAATTCACAGGCTTATCATAAGACAGTAACCTTTTGACAAAGGCTTTATCCACAGCTAAAATGAACACGATTTCAGCGGGAGTAACTCAGTGGTAGAGTTCCTGCCTTCCAAGAAATTGCTGAATCCTTGAAGCTATAACCGCCTTGCTCAGATACAAAATTTGGGTCACTAGGCAGGAACCCCTCTTTTGGTGGGATTTTTGAGGTTTTTGTTAGTTGGTTTTTTACCATTCTCACATGCATTTTCCTCCTTATGTTGATTGATTCTATTATACGCCCGGAATAGTTCTGTTGCACCTTCCAGGCTTCTGTGTTGTTAATTTATATTTCGTATTTTTGATAGTGCGCTGGCCCAAATAGAGACATCATTCTTCAGGAATCATGGTTGTGCCAACAACTCTAATCATCCAACTCGTATTTTCTTTATCTGCGTTCTGGAAAGGCCAAGATTCAGACTCAACAAAGGTTCCATCAGCCTTCACATCCACTATCGTGGAATGCTCATTAGGTATGCTATCATCAGCTCCAATACCGATTCCCCAATTGCTTACACGACTCCCATAAACATTCACAAAGAACTTGCCACTAACCTCGACATTCGGTAGCTCCACCTCCATCCAAGTAGGATCATTTTTTGTAAATCCTTTACAGGTATCACATTGTTTAGGGAGTTGGATAAGGGGGTAAGTTGCACTATAAATTATATTCTTATTTTCATCAAGAATAGCAACCTTAAAACTCTGACCTTCCAGGCCAGACTCGGGAGCAATTCAGCCAGTTGGAGGTTGCTTAAGCTTAATAGCCCCATATATAAGCAATTTCTTAATGGTAAATGGATCCGATGGTGCTGAAAAATCAATGAAGTATCCAATTCTACTGCTCCAGGGAGAAGCCTCATAAAGCACTTGTCCTTTACCATCATCATATTTTAGCTCCATCTCTTTTGGCACAAGTCTAGGATTTACTGTTATGTTCGCGTTTAATTTCTCAACGGCGATGTTATACGTACCGGGTTTATCTTTTATTACGGAAAAAGTCGCTGCCTCGGTGGCACCTCGCCCCACCGTAATTTCTTTATTTTCCACCGCGGTTCCATCAACAGATAATATAGCTTTATAGACACCTTGGCTGCTGCCAGTATTTTTCACCCAGGCTGTAACATTTATATCATCACCAACTGTAACCACAGGCGGCGTTATGTCCAGCGATGTCACATTAACCCCTACTGAACAGGCTGGTAAGCATGCCAACAACATAGTTAACGTCGCCATACTTGCTATAAACATTTTTCCCATGTCAGTACCTCCGTTCCATCCACCATTTTATTTCCTACTTAAAAAACTGCTTCGTATCTACAGAATCGAGGTTGACTAGACTGTATCCCATCCAAATGGGCACAATTTTATCAGCGGCAGCCTCGACTGTTTTGAACGGCCCCACTATTCCGCTATTTCGTCCCCCTATAACATCGATTGCATAGTAACTACCATTTTGAATATATAAACCTACGAAATGTCCCCCCATAAGGGTAGGGTAAGCATGTAGCATGCAAGCCGCATAGTTTTGGTGATTCTCGAAATCGTCGTACTCATAACCATTCTGGAGCAGGCAATAAAGTTCAAACCCGGATGCTGAATAACATGCGGCCTTCTTTTCGTTAAAAACCTTTCTGGGTGAGATTATTTGTAGTTTCCCCATCAAAATCTCCGGAATTTTGCTCTCATATATGATGTTGTCCAAGATGTATCTGGCAATTAATGTAGGTGAGTTTAATCTACTGACAACAGTATCAAAATCTTGCCATTTCCCTGAGGTATATTTCTGAGATGTGGTTGTATTTTGCCAAGCATCGTGGATAAATTTATCAAGAGAAAAACCCTTCAATGGATTATTTACATCAAATTCTTGGTCGTACGCAATCCAGAGTAAGGCTTCCAGGGGAGTGCAGTATTTTCTTTTGTCTTTTACTCCTTCGCCGAGCATTGACTCGAAGGCAGACTTGTTATCTTGGTTCAGAGCCAAGCCTATTATGTCTTCAATCGCCTCCTTGCCCTTGTCGTCTACTTCTTGCAAATCAGGCAATTTAATTAATTCCTTGTACAACTCTGGATAAATTGAGTCTGGCTGTTCCTGTTGGCTGGTTTTGTCTGATACCACGATAAATCCAGGTAATGACCCGAGTTTTACACTATAAATACCAGCAGTATTTTTGGCAGTGGTGAAACTTAGCTTTTCTGTAGCACCTGGTGCCACTTTTATTTCTTTTGATTCAACTTGGCTGCCGTCAACCGTAAATGCTACCGACTGGCTGCCTGTAGCTTCCCCAGTATTGGTCACATCAACAGAGACTGTCATCGTTTGGCCTGGGGTGGCTATAAGCGGAGTAGGGTAAAGATTGGTCATGATGAGATTTGCGGGCTTAAGTACCTTGAATATACCCGATTGATCATTAACCTTAATGTTATATATCCCAGGCTTGTCTTTACTTACCGTGAACGAAATCGCCGCAGTTTTACGCGAACCTATTTCAATTACCTTCGTTTGAATACTGACCCCATCTAGCACCAGGGTTGCTGGATAAATACCTGACATGCCACTAGTATTTTTCACTTGAATTGTGATGGTTGCTGTATCTCCTGCGGCAACTTCTGGCGGTGTAACATTTAAGGATATTATCTCGAATGATGGCGGAGTCCCCTGACATGCGGGTAAGATAATAAGCATGGACATTAGTAACATCATAAGTAGCAAAAGACCTCTACCCATAAATACTCCTCCTATTGGTAAATTAAGGCGAGAATGCACAGATGAGAATATGATACTAAAGATACATCGAGAATTCAAGATGGTTTTAAGAATTATAAAAACAATATTTCTCGTAAATCACCTGATTTCATGTATCTAGAAGTATAGCAAGTAGCGGGATTAAAATTTATGCGAAGATGAGCTACGATTTGTAAACTTTTGCAAGCAGTTGGTAGGCCGTACAGGATTCGAACCTGTGACACCCTGATTAAAAGATACAAACCTATTGTACCTCCTGGTGTTTCCAAATAGCAATCAGTATCAAGCAATTTCCTATGCAGAAGTCAATTTGTATCTTGTGGTACTTTGTTGTGTCAGGCAGTTATAAACATTTCGTTAGCAAAAATGTTTGCAAAATGCAGAAATATTAAACGATTCGATGTTTTGTTATTGGACTATCAGCAGCTAGGAATGTCGACTGCTCCTCCTAAGATACTAAAAGGGAAAAATATGGCAAAATCGGAATGTAACCTGCTGATATTAATCTAACGTGGCAAGTTTGGGATGTAACCTGCTGATATCAATCTAACAGTTACAGAAGTTGTCCCATTCACTGTAAAGTTCGCCCTGGCAACCCCATTGGCGTTCTGAACTTTCCCCCCGGCGCTATACCTATAATTCCCGTTAGGTAGATAAGTTGAAATCGTTAGGATTTGGCTACTTGATTGCGCTGCACCAGCAACCGTGTCAATAAATTTACCTCCTGAATCATAAATACTTATGAAAGCTGATGCAGCACCAGGAACACTAAATACAACACGACTCTTCTCAAGCGGCCTACTAGTTGACGATGGTCCGGCACCAGAAGAAGGAACACCCATATAGACTGTAATAATATGTCGAGTAAAATCCGTACCAATAGAGCCTGCAGTGGGAGTTACAGTAACATAGCCAGTATAATTCCCGGCCCTAAGGCCACTACGATTTACGGAGACTGTGATCGTTGCGCTGCCCTTTCCGCCAGTCGGAGACACCATTATCCAACTCTGCATAGAGGAAACTTCCCAAAATACCGGAGGCCAACCACTTGTTATCCTAAATGTACGTTGTGTACTTGTTGAACCAAAATCAATTGACGAGGCAGAAACGCTTAGTGGGCCATATTTGAGACCTTTGTCACCGGACGTAAGTTCTGTTCGCAAAGTGTGGGGGGTAGTATCAACACAAATACCAGACCCAGAGCTTTCCTGGGCATAAACATGACCTCCAACCGCTAGTATCATTAGGAAAACAAGACTAAGACAAAACAACAACTTGAAGAATTTCAGGTTCATAACCACCTCCTTACAACCAGACAACATTCATTATTTATTGTCTCTATTTTATTATAAGGCGACTGCTCGCTCTTGTCAATAACCTTCAGAGAGAACTCTTTGTCACTTAATACTACACCTACTAATTCTCCCACCCACAACCGTCGGCTCTAACTCAAGCCTGTCCTTGCCCACCCACTGTCAACACCACTCCCATCACAACCCCACCCCGTCACTCGCTTCGCCTATCAGCACGGCACATCGCTTTCGCTTCGCTGGAAAGGCACGTGCCCAGTGCCTTACCACCCCACCTGTGCTGTCTGGCTACCCTTAAGCAGCGGCTTCCCACCGTGGCTCGCTTCGCTCGGTCAGCCCCTGCTCTTAACAGCTGCATCGCCTTCCCCTTCGACTTCCGCTCAGGGTCAGGGCATGCAGGCCATCCAGCACCCACACCACCAGGCGAAGCCAGTGACCCACCCCCACTTTTGACCTTTGACGTTTAACCTTTACCTTCTTCCGCCCGCCGTGTTTTCCCATTGTGTGACATCCTGGTTAAGCCATAAAGGGCGCAAGGGTCTTTAATAAACTGCGCCCTCAGCCTGACAAGCATCTTCCACATCACCACGCTCTGCTTCCACCACCCCACGCTGCTATGTGAGATTGTCATGGCGTCGGGCTTGCCCTTGCGCTCGGCTAAGTGCTAAAGCACCGCCTTCCGCTTCCGTATGCCCCTGTTCGCTATCGCTCACTTAAACTCCAGGGCATTGCCACGGCGGGCTTCGGTCCGTCGTGAGTTTTGTCAGGAGGTGTGTCATGTGTGTTGGCGCTTTGCGGTGTGAGCGGTTGTGTGTCCGGGCCCAGCATTGTCGGCTGGGGATGGAGCGGCGTCGCCTGTTGTTGGCGCGGTACCTCCAGCAGCGTCTCCAGCGCAGAAAGGAGCTCCATGATAAGAACTAGAAACTGGTTTCAAGTTGAAGTCTGCGGTGCCGTCAAATCAGCCGGCCGATGCCCTTCGCTTTGCAAGAGCGCGGGCGGCTGCTTCTGCACAGACTACCCCGAGCCACCAGTCGTGCTTAATGTGGCAGAGCTGAAGTGCCGCTGTCATCGGTCGCACCGCGTCCTGGTAAGCTGAACATACTGAATCGAGGAGGTGAATTATGAATAAGCTCAAGCAAAAGCCCAAGCCTGTAATCGGCTCTCATTCAGTCCTGCATGTCTGTAAACAGTGCGGATGGGTAGGAACGTATGACGAGCTTGACCTGGGAGAAATCGGCACTTACGGCTATGGAGAAGACCCCAAGTGTCCCAGGTGTCAGTCGGGTGTTTAGAGAAAGGATTAAGTCAAATGCTATCTCACAAGATTGTGTTTTCCGAAGAAGAAGTCAAACAGATTGCAGCTCAGGCTTACCAGTCAGGCATCAATGCTGGCTACACGATGGCGGTTCAAGAAGAAGTGCTTGAACTTGAAGCTCTAAAGCGAGAGCAGGAGCGTGAAGCCATCATCAACTGGCGGGGCATCTGCGAGAGCCGGGAAGGAGACGAATGTGGCCACGAATGCTAAGAGTACCTACGAGCGGAGGCTTGAGGAATTTGCCGAAGGGAAAAGGCTCAAGTGGGTTGGTTGGGCTGATAGAGGCTCCGAGAAAGTTATCTACTCTGATTTAACAGTCCAGCCAACCTTTTCCTGTCAGGTTTGCGGCAGCAAGCTCCCGAAGACGTTCGCTGTTCTTCAAGACCTCATCTTAGGTGAGTTGTATCTAGTCGGGTCTGAGTGCTACCGCAGGCTTCGTAACGTGGAAGGTTAAACAGCGAGGACAAGGCGAGGTGAGAGGCTCGCCGTCTAAGAAAGGAGTATCATGTCAACAACAGTTCAGCCAACAACAACCAGACCTGGCGATGCAAAGCAGCAGCCTAACCCGCCAGAGCTGTCAAACGGCAATGGCAGGAGACTGAGCCGTCTGCATATGCAAAAGCATTTACCCGATTATGGTTTGGTGATAAACTGCTTTGCTGACACGCCAGCAGAGCTATGGTTTCTGTACCAGGAAATGCTTCAGCTGATTGACCAGAACGACCAAGAAGCTCTGGCCAAGGCTCACAAAGCAGGCTCACCGCGTGCAATTCGTTCTGCCAAGCCAGCCGCAATTCAGCCAAGCAGAAGCAACAACGGCGTCACCAACAAGCCAGTCTGCCAGGGGTGTGGCACGGATGAGGCTATGGAGCTGATTGCATGGAAGGACAAAACCACAGGCGAACTTAAGAAAGCCTGGAAATGCCAGTCATGCGAAAAGTGGGCACGCTAAAGCCCACCGGGGGGAGCGCATCCGTCACCACGCCCACCACCAACCAGAAATGTGCTGTCAATAGCTGTTATTTCCATCCGCATCCAGATTTATTGTTATTAAGTTATTAGCGCTTTCAGCTTGTCTCGAAGATCTTTGCCGCCCCATATAACACATAGGAGAAGATGCTGGTCTTCAGGGTACTCTGTCACATGTATCCCCTTCTTTTTGTTGTTTGGAGTATTTCGTGGCCATGCCTGAAAAATCTTGTTCATCTTGGGAGTGATGGATGGGTCCGAACATGCGCATCTCTCTAATTTGAGCATTATCTCAAGGGTTGCGATATTGCTGTTAGCATCAATGGCATCACGCCAATCATTGCCTAACAAGATTTCACCATATTCCAGAAGATCACAAAAGGCTTCTACGCAGTTGCGTTGCTGTACACTCAGATCAAGCAGCTTGGTCGAATGAAAGAAATCATTGCGCCGCTCACGCCGATTCGCCATTGCCTCTTGTAACTCCTTTACGCGTGATAACTGTGCCGGGGTTTTTGTGCTTACAATCCTTTCCACCTCCAGTAATATGGCATGATAGTTCTTATAACGACCACCAGGATTCACATCTGTCCATGAAGCGTCATCTGTCATAAGGAAGAATTTTGAAACTAGTTCAGAATAGTCATCGCAGAGAATAAATGCAGTCTTTAGATATTGGCCACCCGTTCGTCCAGTGTAGTAAATTTCAACCCCGGCGCAGATTTCATCCATTAGATAGGCCAGTGCTTGGTTCATTATGTCACCTCTTCACCAAGTAGTCTGGCTTCAAATCGCGTCTTGGCCGCTTCCCATTCAGTCTCCGCTTCATTGCGCAGTTGCCTAGCTTCCTTACGACGGTGATTCAACTCATCCACAATCTCAAGTTGGATTTTCAGTCCAGGAACAGGTACACGTAATGCCGAAAGAGTCTCCGTATTAATACCCGCCTGATTTACAAAATTAGTCGCTATTAGTCCCAGATAGCCAGTTGATCGGATAGCATTAAAGAAAGATGTAAGATACCACGGTTCTACAAGCGAGCGATTAACGACCAGCCGCGTGATATGATTAGAGCAGCAGCAAAGACGTTCAGATTCAAATACCGCACTTTTGCCAACCCATTCTGTGGAATTTGTATTATTGAAGAGAACTTCGTTAGGTTGGATAACATCACTTTGGCTTACACTATTCCTAGGGACGTATTTTGTTCCTTCGAAGGAGAGTTCGCCCTTTGCAGAGATATTGATAGGACGGATATGTGGAATGCCTTTGGTTTCATCAAAGGCTTGCATCTCACGACCGGCTGCAAAACCCGTCGTGATAGCGGAACAAACATCAGAGATTGACAAAACCTGATAACCACTTTGCTCAATAGACATACGCAATTCCTTGAATTTCGGTGAATGGAAATCTGGGTCACACCGATTAGTCAAGTCGCGAAAGCGTGCGGCGAAGCAGTATGGGTATTTTTCTCTTCTTGGCATTAAACCAAGTCGTTCGAGTAAAAAAGCATCGAGACCAGATAACAGAGCATCGGCCCGCTTGAGTTTGAGCCGCCGCGACTCACGCGCCTTCTCCATCTCTGCAACCATTTCTCTTTGAACCGGGCCCAGAGGATGAGGAATAACTAACGCCTCAACATCGGGTTTCGAGGTGCTTGGGCGAACAGATACAACATTCCAAGTCCTCTGTATCTGCTCCTGAACGAGTCTACTGCCTAACACTTCAAAGAGATATCTCTGGTTCGTGCCAGACTTGGCTCGTATTGCAAAACAAAATGAAGCATATAGACTCCCATTCAATTCTTTGGGAACAATTGCGACTTTGCCTGTGGTGTTGCCACATTGAACCATGATTATGTCGTCTGTTTTGACTCTTTTTGTCGACTGGCTGGCGGTCGCAAAAGGGATATACTTCACATCCGTAAGATCAATATCACCAGATGGTAATATGTTGGTCACGCGGATGAACGGCTCACCCGCTTGCGCGTCTAACGCATAGTCCTCGGTTGGCATGAGACCATAATCGAGGTGGTCAACAATGTCTTTGAGGGATTTAATTCCGTATGGAGAGGATGCAAGTGCTCTTTCAAGAGCAAGGAATCGCTCCTGATGGTAGTGAGGGTCAAAACGGTTGGCCTGCAATGCATCGCGAAGATAGATTGCGTAAGTGAGTCTGATCCCAGAGCCTTCCTCTCCCCGATCACACAAGATGACTTTCAGAGCTGCTTGTGCGTCAGGGATTACACGAAAAAAGGTTGTGATTTTTTTTCAAACTCCCGATATCGCCTTACCACTTCAGGTAATTGGTTCTCGCACGGCCGGCCGGTGGCGTCATAGCCTATCTTTTCGGGGGCTGCCATGAAGATGGCCTCGTCGTCCTTTGGTATTTCGTTTTCGGCGCGACGGCGGAGAAAAACAAGGCTAGCCTTGACCCCTGCACCAAAATGAGAGAAGGCAGTCTGGGGCAGGCTAACCACAGCAAGCAGTTGAAAACGCTCAAGCAGAAAGTCACGGACATATTGCAGCGAGGAGTTGGTGAGAATTCCGTCGGGCAGAACGATAGCAGCACGCCCTGTACCAGGCCTAAGAAACTGATGGACTCGCTCAATGAAGAGGATTTCGGTCTTCTGATTTTTACGGGGCTTGAGCTTGCCATTAGCATCTTTTTGCTTGCCAAGTTCGAAATCCGTAAGGTATGGGCGTTCGGTAAGGGCAACTTGTGCTCCAAAAGGAGGATTGGTCAGAATCAAGCTGAAGGAGTCAGTCTTGAAACCATTGTTGCCGGTAGTTTGGCGGATACGTTCAAAGCGTTCAAGGGCGTCCTCTCCACCGATGTTGCTGTGGCCATCATCGTGGAGAATCATATTCATTTTGGCGACGCGGGCAATCTCGTCGTTGATTTCAATGCCAAATAGATTTCTCTGGGCAAAGTCATGCCAGTGCGTATAGTGCTCTACACTATCAGGTTTATGATAGTCATCGGCTTCTCGACGCACATGATCGAGGGCATAAAGTAGAAAGCCGCCAGAGCCGCAGGCTGGATCAAGCACGATATCATTAGCTTTGGGGCGCGTCATTTCAACTGCAAAGTTGATAATCTCGCGCGGGGTAAAATATTGGCCGAAGTCACCCTTGAAGAAGCCATCCATAAACTGCTCGAAGGCAACGCCTTTGGTATCAAGGTCGGTCTTACTGAAGCTGATGGCTTCCATGTGAGAAACAAGCGTGCGCAGCGTAGCATCGTCTATCCGTATGGTGTCAGTGAAGACTTGCGGGTCCTTCTCCTTCGCCTGTTCATATATAGCCTTGATACGTTCGGCAAGCTTACGGCTTGGCTCATGTGTCTTTATTTGGAATTCGTAGGGCTCTCCCGTCTTACGTGGAGTTTTTTCATCCTGAATCTTAATGAAGAGTAATTTACAGAGTTCGCCAAATGCCATCGGTGGAGATAGCCGGCCACCACCCCATAGAGTCTGATGGCATTTCCTTATAGTGGCGATGAGAGTCTCCTTGCTTACAGGCTGAATATCATCTTTGGTGCCTTTGAAAAAGCGCCACTCCTCTGGTTTACCATATTGGCGTGGTAGGTCTGCAATTATATTGGCCTCGCGTTCAAGGACGCCATATTTTTCGCTGAAGTCGAGAAAGCGGCGCGTTTGACCGGCGACGACACCGACATACTGAGCGCGGAACTTGGCCCAGGTGCCGTTACCGCAAGCTTGCTCAACAGCTTGAGCAAATTCTGCGTCTGTTACGCCATCTCTTTTACATTCGATCACGGCGAAAGGGTGAATCCGCGCGTCGTCGAGGAAAACGACTAGATCGGCAGTGTCTTTAGGAGTACGATCGGGGACGATAACTTCGATGCCAATTCGAGCTGGTTCATACCCGTAGCGAAAGATTAGTTCCGCCCAGTATTCAGCTCGTACCTGTTCCTCTGGATCAGAATACCTCTCGGAGTGATTGACGGCAACATAGGTAATACGTTGTTTACTGCCTTCACCGGAAATAGTGGCATAGCCCTTTGCAAGTGCTTGTTCAAGATACATCATTCTAACCTCCAACCCGCCGTTTTCACGATCAACCTGTTAGAAAAACGAGGGGAATCGTTTATTAATGGACCTGACCGAAATAGTTATACCACTTATTAAGTCAATTCACAAGCATTTGATTCGAGCCGCCTTCGGCTAACTCGTCCGGCGCCGTCTTCCGGAAATCACTGCCAATAGATTGACGACAGATACGGTGGCTTCGGCGCAGAGAGCAGCCGTTTGGTAGTCAGCTGTCCGCTTATGTTGAAGTGCCAATGCAAGTCCTAGCGCGGCCTTCGCATGATTTCGAGCCTCTTTGTTTGGACCACCACGTAACTCTGTTTCGAAGATAGACTCAAGTATACGCTTGGCGTCTGTGCTGCTGGGAACTACCCCATCCAGTGATTCGTGCTTATTAGGATCGAAAACAGCTTGCCCGACTGAGATCAGAACCTCTCTGCAAAGCAGACCAACAGCCTGACACTCCTCCTCCGAATCTGCAGTATCCAAACGCATCCGGATCTCCTGAAGTTGGCGATCTACTTTCGGCCAACCCGTTGGCTCCTCGAAAATATCGGTACGGCCATGGATCCTCTCAGCAATGAAAATAGGTCGCCCTGAAATCTGTTTGCCCTCGACAATACGCCACCCGTCTGTCTGCAATTCGCTGTTGTAAATCGTGGCCATCTCGCGAGCCTCCTCTGATTCCGGGCGAACGACGGGGTGAATCGTTTCGCAAATAAAGCGCAGGAAGGCTTCATCAGAAGTTCGTAGTAGATTGAAACGGTCATCGTAAAAAACCCAGTCGTCCGGCCAATCTGACCAATTAAGTCGGTGCTGCCTGATATCACCAGCGGCATTTCTAAAGCGGGGGTCTTTTGAGGGGAGAGCAGTGAGATCATATAGGCGGGCTAGAAACTCATCTTCCGGTAGCCGGCCTGCCCATCTAGCGTATGAAGCCGTCAGATAATCGATAATGTTACGACGTGTCACCTCGGTGATTTCGTTCGCCATCTTTCACAACCCGAACGTGGGACGGATAGTTCAATCTTACCACTGAAGCTGCCGTTGGGCAAGAAGCGTTCTCAAGCGCGATGCGCAAACAACAAAGTAGCGGAAAGTTCACCTGAAATTATCTGCTTACAGGATGTTGACAATCATTTGGGAGAGGATTAGACTCAGGCTGAAAACCTTCGTTATTGTCATGATCCGCGGCAAGTGTGAGTGTACATGTAAAGGAGGAAGCCAAAATGAAAGTGCAGAAGTCTATCGAAATAGCAGCACCACCGGAGAAAGTCTGGCCATTCTTGGTTGACCCCGAGAAAATCCTGAAGTGGTGTATTACGTTTAGGAAATTCGAGTACACCGGTAAGAAGCGCAGTGAAGTGGGTACAGCTTTCTACGTTGAGGAAAAGGCCGGTGGCCCGCTTATGAAACTGAATTTTTCGGTACGGAATGGGATGCAAATAAGAAACTTGCCTTCAACATGACGTCGGGAACCTTTGCGAAAGGTTATGAACAGACGTGGGCGATAGACGCCACTCCACCCGGCAGCAGATTTGCCTTTATGGAGCAAGTTAAATTGCCTTACGGAGTCATCGGTAAGATTATTGAGCTTTTTGCCCGACGTGGTTAAGAAGCCACTGTCAAGGAAATGCTGGCAAAGCTAAAAAGCTTGGTGGAGACATAGAAGATAACCTCAATCGATTTACTCAAATTACATCCTCAGCACAAGTACCGTTGTCCGCCTTACGACGCTTTTGCTCCTCACCTCTATAACCTAGAGAAGTAGACGATTAAGCTGAACAATAGGGCGTTTCGTGCAATCCACGGTAATCTGACAAGCCAGAAGAATTTCAATAGCCCCGGCGCTATGAGCAGTGTTGACAATCGCATAAATAGAGTCTAGAATCAAAATCAGCCGTAAGGGATAACCTTAGTAGCCTAAATATAGTCGTAGTATTGGTTCGAGGTCTGATGGGATGAATCAAGGGGCACCGGAATTTGCTGCTTAGCGGTGGTCGCCGGTGCCTTTTTTGTTTAAGTTGAGCGCTGCTGATCGCTCATCACAGCAGTTGACGGATGGTGTGTAAAATGAAATGCCCGAAGTGCCAGTTTGAAAATCCGGAAGGGGCTAAGTTCTGCAACGGGTGCGGAAATAAACTTGAACTCGCCTGTCCACAATGCGGAAATATGAATCCGCCTAGCAGCAGATTCTGTAATGAATGCGGCCATGAACTGGCTGTACCCCCAGCACCACCACTCAAAGCCCTATCCTTTGACGAAAAGCTGGACAAGATACAGCGCTACCTTCCCGGCGACATTACCGAGAAGATACTGGCGCAGAGGGGCAAGATCGAGGGCGAGCGCCGGCAGGTCACGGTCATGTTCTGCGACGTTGAGGGGTTCACACCGCTTTCGGAGAAGCTTGGGGAGGATAAATTATACTCCCTCATCGACGAACTCTTCGAGATGATGATACACAAGGTCCACGAGTATGGCGGCACGGTCAACAAGGGTACTGGCGATGGCATCATGGCGCTGTTCGGGACGCCCATCGCCTTAGAGGATGCGCCACAGCGGGCCATCCGTTCCGCCCTGGCCATCCAGCGCGAGATGGCTAAATTCAGCGGCGCGCTACAGAAGGAGACTGCGGCGCCTTCGTTAAGGATGCGCATAGGCATCAACACCGGCCCCGTTGTCGTCGGCACGCTGGGAAACGACCTCAGGGTGGAGTTCACCGCAGTTGGAGATACGGTGAACCTGGCCTCCAGGATGGAGGGGCTTGCACAGCCGGGCACGGTCTATGTCACCGAGGGCACCTTCAAACTGGCCGAGGGCTTCTTCCGCTTCGAGGCGCTGGGTGAGAGGCAGGTCAAGGGGAAGGAGCAATTAGTCAAGGCGTACCGTGTTATCGCACCCAGCACCAGCAGGACGAGGTTTGATGTCAGCGCCGAGCGTGGCCTGACTCCCTTTGTTGGTCGTCAGAAAGAGCTTGAGCTGTTGCTGGACGGCCTCGAGCGGGCCAAGGCAGGAAGAGGCCAGGCTTTCTCGATAATGGGCGAGGCCGGCGTGGGCAAATCCCGGCTGCTCTACGAGTTCAGGAAGGCAATAGGAAGTGAGGACGTGACACTGCTGGAGGGCAGGTGCCTGTCGTACAGCCAGAACGTGGCCTACCACCCGGTCATAGACCTGTTGAAGTCGAACTTCGATGTCAGGGAAGGCGGCGAGGACTACAAAATCAGGGACAGGGTACAGCAAGGACTGAAGCAATTGGGAGTAGACGAAGCCTCCACTCTTCCATATTTACTGGAGCTGCTGGGTGTCAAGGACAGCGGCATCGATAAGATACCCATGAGCCCGGAGGGCAGGAGGGAGCGAACGATGGATGCGGTAAAGCGAATCCCCCTGAAAGGTTCGGAGGTACGGCCGCTGGTTCTGGCCATCGAGGATCTACACTGGGCGGACAGAAGCTCCGAGGAGGCTATGAAGGACATGCTGGAGAGCATACCTGGAGCCAGGATCCTCCTCATATTCACATACCGGCCAGAGTTCGTGCACACCTGGGGCAGCCGGTCTTACCACAGCCAGGTGACCTTAAACCGGCTGTCCAACCGGGAGAGCCTGGCCATGCTCGCCAATCTCCTAGGCACAGAAGAGATAGAGACACAGCTTCAGGAGTTGGTCTTGGAGAAGACGGAGGGCGTCCCTTTCTTCATCGAGGAGTTCATAAAGTCGCTCAAAGACCTCAAGATAATCGAGAAAAAGGATAGTATCTACCGTCTACGCAAAGATATTCACGATGTAACCATACCGGGCACCATTCAGGATGTCATCATGGCCAGAGTGGACTCTCTGCCCGAGCCTGCCAAGGCGGTGCTTCAGAGAGGCTCGGCTATCGAGCGAGAGTTCGGCTTCGACTTGATAAGCAGGGTGTCAGGCTTATCTCAGCAGGAATTGCTGTCCCACCTGTCGGCGTTGAAGGATGCGGAGCTTATCTACGAGAGGGGGATATATCCCCGGTCGACCTACATCTTCAGGCATGCCCTGACCCGTGAGGTGGTTTACAACTCGATACTGGCGGCGAGGAAAAAGAAGCTTCACCTGGACATAGGCGATGCCATCGAGGAGATATATAAAGACAGCCCGGATGAGCATTACGAGGCGCTGGCCGCTCACTATATCACAGGTGAGCAATACGAGAAGGGTGCTGAGTATTGCCGGCTGGCGGCAAGGAAAGGTGAGAAAGCCGCCTCTCTTAATGATGCCATTGTCTATGGCGAGAAGAGAGTGTCCTGTCTGGAGAGGCTGCCGCGCAGCAGGGATGTGGAGAAACAGATAATCGATACTAGGGCAACGCTCGGGCTGTATTACGCTCAGATGAACCATTTTGTTAAGGCAAAGGAGGCGATTGAACCGGTAGTTGAGCTGGCCTTAAAGCGTGATCATAAGAGGCGGCTTGCTCAGATATATACCATAATGGGGGGATATAGCTATGCTATTGATGAGGATTTCCCCAAGGCCTTCGAGTATCTGGAGGAGTCGCTAAAGCTAGGCGAAGAGTCAAATGATATGGTTTCCTTAGTCTTGTCGAGTTCTTGGATGGGAGGCGCTCGTGCTAACAACTGCGATTTTGACCAAGCCCTTACGAATTGGGAAAGAACTTTGGAGTTCAATTTGGCGACAAATAATCTCCCGGGAATGGCAGCGACAAAAAGTATCATGGCTCGGTGGCTTTATAGTATTCAAGGCAAATGTGACCTGGCTTATGACACCAGCAATGAAGCGTTGCGGCTGGCCGAAGAGAGCGGTGATACACTGTCAAAGGCACTAGGGCACACCAGTCAAGGTGTCGCATTTTATTTCAAGGGCTTTCTGGATGAGGCCGAGCCACATCTGCTGAAGGGCAGTGACTTCTGTGACAGGATCAACTTTTTGACGTGGGGCTCTCCTGCAAATCTCCATTTGGGCGAGCTCTACTTTGACAAGGGAGAATATCAAAAATGTCAGGACCTTTGTGGTAAAACAATTTCGCTCATGGAAGGCAGATATGCATCCTCTGTGATTAATTTTTACAGATTAGCTTTAGCCCGGGCCAAAGTGCTGAACAATGAGAAAGGCGTTGACCTAGAATCGTTATACAAGTATGAGGCTAAGAACAAGTACAGATATCTTGATGGTTGGATAATACGATATATCGCAGAGATACTGCTCAATATCGATGATCGGCACATTTCTGAGGCTGAAGAATGGGTTAAGAAAGCAATTGAAGCGGACAAGCGGAACGGCACGATGTGGGACCTGGGAATGGCTCATTCCCTCTATGCCGTGCTGCTGAAACGAAAAGGCGACCTGCCGGGAGCCAGGGAAAAGCTGAATAAGGCCATAGAAATCTACAAGGAATGCGGCGCCGACGGCTGGCTGAAAAAGGCACAGGCTGACCTGGCCGCGATTGAAAAGCCGACGCGCAAGCGCTCCCAGCAGACCAAAGGCTAGAAGCCACCCCGAAACTCAGCGCTATCGAACCGAAATTCTCAGCAAGCCCACCTATGCAACAATAGTCCTAAATATATCGCCCGTTGCACAAACACTCAAAAGGTTCAATGTCTCTTCATCTACTATTTCTTTCCTAATGATGATACAAAACTTATCGAGGTCTCAAATATTTCTGTATCTTTCAGGTAAGTTTCCGGATTCTCTCGGTTTATTTGAATCCACTCTTTCATTTTTTCTCTCCCCATTGGTTGAAAATGAACTATCCCCTTTTTACCGATAAGCTCATTAGCTACGCCTTCTGGAACTTTTACACCTACCCCCTCCTCATAAATACAGGCAAATAGTCTTTTATTGATGTAATAGGCAGGATAGCCAAACATTTTGCCAGAGACCACAATCGGATTCTTTAGCAAAATCGAGTCAACAGACCTTTTAATTTCAGGATTAAAATTTGCTTTTCTCATAACATCGTTATCCTTTCTTGAAAAATCAGTTGTATTCTAGAATCAATTGTATTGAATTTGATAAGGATTCATTATTTTAAGACATCTGCAGATCCACATCACCTCGTATTGTATCTTATCCTAATGACAGCTGGGAAACTGATCAGGCACCTCATACGGCCCGATAGCCGCTTGGGTAATTTGCCAACTGCTTCGTTCACCCAAGTGAGAAGGTCCAGGTTTTGAGTAGAGGTAACAAAGTAGCGATTTGTTACCATCTCTATTGCCAGTCTCCACTTAAATAACCCACATATTCGGCTGGATTTTCACTAGTTGACAAGATTCCAAGGCAAGCCTATAGTTAACGTGCGCAACATCTGTAGCGCCATAGAAATATACAGATTAGGGTGGGAAGATGAGAGTGAAGCAAGGGCACTAGCATCGCTGTTTGGAGGCGGTTGCGGGTTTTTTTAGGGCGAGCGCCGCACGAAAAAGGAGGTGATGCCTGTTGATAGAAGTAAGCATCAACTATACTCTGCATTGTCTTTAAGAAATAAGGAGGAAGCTATGACTAAGACTGCAGTTATCACGGGGGCTACAAGCGGTATGGGCGCGGCTTATGCGAAAAGGCTTTCTGCTGATGGTTACGATTTGATTCTGGTTGGTAGAAGGAAGGAGATTATTCAGAGGCTTGCACGTGATTTGGCGGCTCAAAACCACGTTAAGGTGCAGGCAGTAATAGCTGAATTGTCCGATGATGATGATCTTCAGAAAGTCATTAGCGCCATCAAATCTGTTAACAACGTGGAGGTATTGATCAACAATGCCGGCTATTATATTAGGAGAACTTTTGATGAGATGGATGTATCGGACTGTGAAAAAATGGTTAGAGTGCACGAATTGGCTCCCATGAGACTCATATCTACAGTAATCCAAAATATGATCAAGGCTGGAAAGGGAACTATCATCAACGTCTCTTCTGCTGCAGCATATTTGCCTCAATACGGGGGATCTATCTACGTTGGAACAAAGGCTTTCCTCATACTGTTTACAGAATCTCTGCATATGGAGTTAAGGGATAAAGGCATCAAAGTTCAGGTACTGTGTCCTTCATTTGTGGACACCGATTTCTATCGATTCACAACCGCGGAGATAAAGAATAAGTTAATTTCAAGGGATCCCAGAAAATGGTCCCCTGAGGCAGTAGTAGATTTTTCCTTGAAGAGCTTAAAAAAGAACCAATCTATATGCATACCCGGATACGGCTATAAAGCCATGTATGGGCTGATGTCAATATTGCCAAGAAACACGGTTTATAATATATCAAAGAGACTGTTCGAATTTTGAAGTTGAGACTGCCGGACAACGGAATCTAACTCGTGAATTCTGTCTTTTTTCTTTGCACTGTCACAAAAGCCTCCTATGAACGAATAATGCAAATCCTTTTTGCATACTGAGATTGTCTCATATTCTATTCCTGGTTAAGACTTAACTCAGCCTCCTATTCGCGCCACTATTTAAGTGCACACGGTAACGTCAGACCCGGAGCCCCTTAACCTGTTTCAGGAGCGCAGCCTTTTATGAGCTCGCTAAGGCAATTGAAAGGCGGCTCCGGTTTGTATCACATAACTCAGATGGCACATACGATCTACCTTCTTTAAGCACATGGTAAACCAGTTTTAGCATCCACCTGGCCATTATCACCTTGGCTACATTTGCCTTCTTAATTTTTCTCAGGGCATTAAGCCGTTGTCTTATTCCTACATCAGCGTAAGATGCCGGCACTACAGCCTCGACCAATGCCCACTGCAGCCACCGATTTCCTTCCAGGATCATTTTCCCATGATATGTCTTGCCACCTGATGAGTGAGTTGAAGGTACCAAGCCGGCATAAGAACATAACTTTGATGGTGATTTGAAGCGATCAATGCCGTCTATCTCAGTGCTGATGAGTACCGCCAGTGTTTTCCCTATTCCAGGAATAGTGGAAAGTAGCTGGGCATCCTTGTCTTTCTTGTATATCTCCTCAACCATCTGGTTGCTCGCAGATATCTCAAAGCTAAGCTGCTCAATAAGTCTCATAGACGATTCAAATATCCTCTTATCTTCTTCTACTGGCCATTCCAACGACTTAAGCCATGCCACGCCATTCTCACCCTTTCCTCTTTTTGAGAACAGATTCTTAGGCTTCGATTCTTCAAGAGACGGTGATAGCAGCCGGTTGTTCACCAGATCGTTTACTTTATTTTTAACCCTGGTCCTCATTGCTACCATGAACGCTCTGTGCCTGATTACCTTTTGTTTGATGCGGTTGTCGGCTTCTCTTAAATGAGCCTGGGGAATCAAATCAGCCTTTAATAATTGGGCTAGAGTTCGAGAATCGATAGCATCGGTCTTAATCTTTGCGGAAGCGATAGCCTTTATCTTCAACGGATGAGCCAATATTACCTCATCGACGAGATCCTTAGCCAACTCATAGGTCCTGGACCAATTCCAGCATGACTCTATCACCATCTTGGTATCACGCCTGCTGCCGATGAAAGACTTAAATTCCTCCTTTTTGTGGGCTAATTTCTTCGATCTTATTTCTCCTGTATCCGAGTCAATCAATGTGGCGAAGTCGTATTGCTTGTGACAGTCCAGTCCAATGTACTTCATTCAACACCTCCTTTTGTCTTTGGTTATTCATTAACTGTACACGATACTTTATGGAGGTGCATTATTCGTTCATGTTACCTGTTTTATTATGGGAAGTCTCAAAATATCTTATTTAAAGGTGATTTCCGAAAAAGAATCTGTACTTTTTGCGGTCAAGAAATTCAGCCAGATTGGAGGCAGATGAGTTCTCCGGGGTTAAGAAAA
>VGOP01000012.1 GCA_016875875.1 Chloroflexota bacterium
GCCGGCAGGCAATCTGATTGGCGGGGCAACCTGAGTTCCCCAATGAATTGTGCACCTCACCGGAACCCGTCAGGCTCTATTCTATCCTATTTTGAGGGTACAGCCTGAAAGTAATATACACGATGAAAAGTTCACCGCAAAATATATGGTTTCTTTACTCGCATTGATTAAGAATAAAGTACAGGCGTAGAATATTGTCAGATTAGGAAGTTGCGATGAGAAAGTGTAATTGGCTTTTGGCTATCTTTGCGGTATTAACTCTTCTTGTGTCAATTCCTATAGCAGCTTGTGCTAAACCAGCCCAGTTTGAGGTCCTCTCTCTGGATGTTACACCGCAAGTGGTCCTTGCTGGTGACATGATTAGTGTTGCAACCCAGGTGAAGAACATCGGACAACGTGAGGGTAGCTATTCCGCTGTCCTGAATGTTGATGGTGTTGCAGCAGCGACCCAAACTATTACACTATTGCCAGAAGCATCTCAAAAGTTAGTCTTCTCTTTAACCGAGGATAAAGCTGGCTCATATCAGGTTTCTGTAGGGGAACTTAGTGCAAGCTTCAAAATAAAAGAACCTACATTAGAGCAGTTGAAGGTTGATTATCCGGAGTTATACCAAGAACTACTCAAATTACCTGAACTGACGGAAATTGATGAAAAAGATAATGAGGCAATTAGGGAAATCGCATACCTAGCCCTGCGGCCAGAATACAAGGTGGCTTTTGAGTCTATACTTAATGAGGGTGTAAAGGACAAGAGGAAATATTGTTCGCCTTTGGAGGCATTACTGTGGGTTGCATACGACAAGGAGTTGGATGATGAGCATAATCTGCTGGAGAAGTACTCACTTACTGAGCTGCTGAAAGAAGCGTGGGTGATGTCTGCTGAGTCGAACTACTACTCCGATAAATGGAAGGATTTCGATACCGTGATAAGCAGGCTGAGTACGCCACAATTAGTGAGTATGTATATGATACAGAATATACAGTATGACTACGAGAAGTTCCCAAAAGTGGTGGAAACGGGCACAGTCGTCTATAGAAAGCCAAATCAGACTTTTAGAGACAAGAGAGGCGTCTGTGGGGAGCAATCCAGCTTTGCATTGTATTGTCTATTGCATAATGGTTACTATTACGATGACTTTGAGAATCACACGGATAGAGCGGCGTGCATTTTACGCATTAAAAATGCCGAAATGTTACACGTTACAGATGCCAAAGGGCCTATATCGGAATGGATTATTTATCATGAAGTCTGTTTATACTCGGACGAAGGCCAATTCTATTACATAGAAGGCGGCTCCATAAAAGGTCCCTTTGCTACTATTGAAGAAGCAGCATATTCCGTAATTAGCGCCCAGGGCTTTAAAGGCGTGAGAGCTTATACCTTCCTTGATGTAGATCAGGAGGAAACTAAATCTGTACCTGTAAAGTGACTCGCTCAGGGAGATAGCGTTTTTCTTAAGGCTCTTGTGTTAATTTTCCTGTTCGGTTATTATTGTCACTGGATTATGTTTTTGTACGTTTGATAACTTCAGTGCGAATCTGAGGCTAGCTTCAAACATGGCATAGATCAAATTCAATAGGAGGTAGCAAATGTCGAAAACAATATCAACAATTGCGCTGACGATTCTCTTTGCAATTGCTTTGACACTCGGGACAGGATGTCGTTCTCAGCAAGCTGCATCTCCAACTACTACTGTTACTTCCGTTGCTCCAATTCCTGCAGCTCCAGTATTGATTGCCCCGGTTAACGAGAGCACGACATCAGGATTAGCCGTCAAGCTGGAATGGCAACCATCCACTGGCGCAACCACTTATAGTTTGCAAGTAGCCACCGACTCTGCCTTCACTAAGTTGGTCGTAGAAAAGCCTAGCCTAGCTAGTACATATTATGAAATGGCTTCGGAGCTTAGCTGGAATACTGGCTACTACTGGAGGATGAGTGCTTCAAATGCCAGTGGTACATCATCTTGGTCAATGCCTCGGACGTTCAGCACGCCGATTTTCCAATTGGGAAAGATCGCATTCTCCAAACGTGAAGATGGAGCTGGTACCGAGGAAATCTACGTCATGAGCGCGGATGGCAACAACCAAACTCGGCTCACTAATAACAATGCGACTGACTGCTGGCCGACATGGTCACCGGACGGCAGCAAAATTGCGTTTCAATCGATACGCACTGGTCAAAATCAAGTCTACGTTATGAATGCAGACGGCAGCAACCAGACCAATCTCACTGATAGTCCTGGGAACTCTGCCATGCCGGCATGGGCGCCAGATGGCACCAGGATTGCTTTTTCTTCCGACCGGGGCGGCAACAACGGAATCTACGTTATGAATACTGAAGGTAATAATCAGACGAGACTTACAGATAATGTCGATGGCTTACCATCGTGGTCCCCGGATAGTGCCCAAATTGTCTTTGCAAGAGAGGTGTCTTCCGGCAAGAATCAGATCTACATTATGAATGCAGACGGCAGCAATCAGACACGAATTACAAACAATGCGGCAAATGACTGGGCCCCTGTTTGGTCTCCTAAAGGTACGCAAATTGCATTCATGTCTAACCGAGATGGCAATTGGGAAATTTATGTTATGAACACAGATGGTAGCAGCCAGACGAGACTTACTAACAATCCTGCGATGGATGGGTTACCAGCTTGGTCACCAGATGGAACCAAAATTGCCTTCCTTAACATTCAAGGCGCAAAATCTGATGTTTATACCATGGATGCCAATGGTAATAACCAAGTTTGCATTGCACCAGATATTCAGCACGATATGCCTTTGGCATGGCGGTGATTTTTCGTTTAAGTCAGAGTGATCAGAGTATGAACTGACATTGAGGCAAGGTACGCCTACACGAAATGGCTTTCTGTTCACAGAGCCCAGAAAATGCCGCCGAGCATTTTCATGAATGAATTGCCATACTACTATATAACCCCACCACGCCAGCCACTATTAAGACCATCGAAGTGATCTTCAAAGCAGTTATAGGTTCTTTGAAGTACAACACGCCAATGACACCTATAAGCAGGACTCCTAGTCCCGCCCAGACTGCGTAGGAGAGACTCAAATCTATATACTTCAACGCAAAAGTGAAGGCAGTAAAAGAGAGTCCATAGAAAACGAAAATAAGAATGGACGGCAATAACCTTGAAAATCCCTGGGATAACTTCATGCACGTAGTACCGCAGACCTCTAAAATGATAGCTATAGATAGAAACAGCCAACCCATAATATCGTGCCTCCTTAGAACTTGATTCAGATAACTGGTCTCACGTGTTGCTTCATCTCGTCGCCAGAGCAACAGATGAAGAGTGAGACTGTTCAATGCATGAAAGCGTCAGGAAAGTGTTCATATTTTACTCTGCTAGCTGCTCGGATTATAGCTGCCCGCTAAGTCTCAAGCAACTAATGCGTGAAATTCAAAACGAACAATGGAGCTGCACGTTCTGACGGACTGTGCAGCAAAAAGATAACCGCCTTCCTAAAAAGGTTGACTATTATGACAGCTAGAGATAGGATAGTAGCAAACACATTCCGACAGCTTGGTTGAAAACCTAGCTCCCTATTAGGGCGGCGGAAATTGATAAGCACTGATAGAACCTTCATAACCAATGAAGAGGGGAATACCCTTCAAGACAGGTTCCGCATTCTTCTAAAAGACACCAGCTTCTTCGATGTTCTGGTTGGGTACTTTTATACCAGCGGCTTCTATACCCTTTATCAATCATTAGAAAATACCCAGAAAATCAGGGTTCTGATTGGTATCAATACTAATAAGCAAACCGCAGACCTAATTCAGCAGTCTCAGACTCCAACTCAGGGAACATTCCAATTCTCCCACTCTGAGGCAAAAGAGGAATTCTCCAGAACTCTTTCTGGCGAAATAGCGACCTCCGAAGACAATAAAAACGTTGAAGACGGTGTCAGCAAGTTTCAAGAATGGCTCCAAAATGGCAAACTGGAGATTAAAGCCTACCCCTCAGAAAACATTCACGCCAAGCTGTATATTATGACTTTTGCTGAGGGCGGAAGGGATGTCGGCAGAGTCATAACCGGCTCCAGTAACTTTACCCAATCTGGCTTGATAAGCAACCTTGAATTTAATATTGAACTTAAGAATAGGAGCGACTACGAATTTGCCTTAGCCAAATTCGACGAACTTTGGGGAAATGCGGTGGATGTCAAAGACGAATATCTTGAAACCATCCAAACTAAAACCTGGCTTAACAACACCATCACTCCTTACGAACTATACCTTAAGTTTCTCTACGAATACTTTAAGGAGAAGATTAACATCGACCAGGACATTGCAGATTCGCAGTATCAGCCCGAAGACTTTTTGGATTTGAAATATCAAAGGGAGGCAGTAATAGATGCCAAATCAAAACTGGAAGAATATGGTGGTGTATTCCTTTCCGATGTAGTCGGCTTGGGAAAAACCTACATCTCAGCGCTGCTGGCAAATCAGCTTGATGGCAGAAATTTGGTCATTGCTCCCCCCGTTCTTCTGGATGAGGACAGTCCTGGTTCCTGGCCCAACGTTTTCCATGACTTTAAAGAAGCAGCCAAATTCGAATCACTGGGCAAGCTTGACCATCTCATAAAACAGGGGACAGAAAGATATACGAACATATTCATAGATGAGTCTCATCGCTTCAGAACTGAAACCACCGCAACA
The DNA here is from genome assembly GCA_016875875.1 of Chloroflexota bacterium. Taxonomy (NCBI): domain Bacteria; kingdom Bacillati; phylum Chloroflexota; species Chloroflexota bacterium. The sequence continues at coordinate 4,685 of VGOP01000012.1, forward strand.
TACGAGCAGTTGGCTCAAATATGCCGCGGCAAGCGCGTAATACTGGTTACAGCAACCCCGTTAAATAACTATCCAAAAGACATTCTCAGCCAGATTAAATTGTTCCAAAAAGCGCGGAAAGGCACCATTCCCAACCTTCCTGATTTAGAAGGCTTCTTTTCAGCTCTTGCCCGGAGACTCAAAGGATTGGACAGACAGTTAGATAGCGATGAATACGTAAGAATTGTCAAGGAAAACGCCAAGGAAATCAGAGAAAAGGTTCTCAAACACATAATGGTACGTCGTACCCGCTCCGAGATCGTTAAATATTTCACTGAGGATCTGAAAAAGCAGGGATTCAAATTCCCCGAAGTGGCTGACCCTGAGCCTATTTATTATCAGTTCAATGAGAATGAAGACAGTGTTTTCACCAAGACTATGGAGCTTATCATCAAAAAGTTTCAATATGCCCGCTATGTTCCCTTGCTTTACCTAAAGGAGGATATCCCCCAACCCGAAGAGTTGGCCCAGAAAAACATGAGAAAGTTTATGAGGAATCTCTTGGTAAAACGGCTGGAAAGCAGCTTTTTTGCCTTCAGAAACAGCCTCGCCAGATTCATTAAATCATATGAACAGTTTCTGGCCGAGTTCGATAAGGGAAATGTTTATGTCAGCAAAAAATATGCCAATAAAATCTTTGAGTTTCTGGAAAAGGATGATGATGAGTCAATCCAGATGCTGATTGATGAGGATAAAGCCCAAAGATTTAATGCCAGTGATTTTGAGGATAATTTCAGAAAAGACTTGGAGAGTGACCTGAAAACGTTGAAAGAGATGGATAAACTCTGGAAAACAATAGATAGGGACCCCAAATTATTAACTATCCTTGACATTCTTAAACAGAGGACAATTCTGAAAGAGAGCAAACTCATCATCTTTACAGAATCACGGGAGACAGCGGAGTATCTTGGAGGTCACCTTGCTAAAGCATATCTGGGCAAAGTGCTGATTTACACTGGCGCCTCTGGCGCCGCCACACGCCAGAGCGTAATTCAAAATTTCGACCGCAGGGCAAAACAACCTCGCAACGATTATCGGATTCTTGTCAGCACTGAGGTCCTCTCCGAAGGCGTTAATTTGCATCAATCGAACGTTGTTATCAATTACGATATACCCTGGAATCCTACCCGCCTGATGCAGAGAGTAGGCCGTATCAACCGCGTCGATACCAAATTCGATACAATCTACACCTTCACTTTCTTCCCCACCACGCAATCGAACGACGTAATTAAGCTGAAGGAAGCTGCCGAATATAAAATTCAAGCCTTTATCGAGATGCTTGGCAATGATGCCAGACTGCTAACAGAAGGTGAAGAAATCAAGTCGCATGACCTGTTCACTCGCTTAACCTCAAAGAAAACCATCACCGGTGAGGATGAAGATGAGGAGAGTGAGCTCAAGTATTTGCAGGTTATCCGAAGCATCAGGGATAACGAACCTGACTTATTTGAAAAGATTAAGCGCCTGCCTAAGAAAGCCCGCACTGCCAGGATAGACGAAAGCGAAGGCAATTCTTTGTTGACCTATTTCCGTAAAGGTAAGCTACAGAAGTTCTATCTGGCTCAAGATCAGTCAACTCAAGAATTAGACTTCTTTTCCGCTGCCAGACAGCTTGAGGTGAATGAAGACACTAAACGCCAGCCTATTCCCCAGGATTATTACGACTTACTAGAGATTAATAAAAAGGCGTTTCAGGTGGCAACAACCGAAGAGGTGCCGGAAGCGAAAATGAGAGGCGGGCGTGATACTGCTACCTTCGTGCTCAGGGTCTTGAAATCAAATCAAATCAGGCATTTCCATGGCTATACCGAGGATGATGAGCTCTATATTAAGCAGGTTATTAAGCTTGTCGAAGAGGGTGGGCTGCCCAAACAGACCACCAAAACGCTGCAAAAGGAATTAAGCAAAGAGCTAAATCCTGTAAAGATACTGGGCATATTGAAGAAGAACATCCCCTCAGAGTTTTTTAAAGAGACGGCGGCTGAAAGCGCTGCTCAGACTTCCGGTCCCAGAGAGGTCATCCTTTCTGAGTACCTTGCAGGCAAATAGATATGGCAAAACCACAAAATAACTACACTTTTATCGACAGCCAGAACCTTAACCTCTCAATTCGTAGTCAGGGATGGACTCTAGACTTTAAACGATTCAGGCAATATCTACGTGACAAATACGGCATAGCCAAAGCCTTTCTCTTTATCGGCTATGTCTATGAAAACCAAGCCCTGTATACTAGCTTGCAGAAGGCCGGCTATATTTTAGTCTTCAAGCCAACGCTCAAACTGCCAAGCGGTAAGGTAAAAGGAAATGTAGATGCAGAACTGGTGCTTCATGCCATGATTGAGTACAAGAACTATGATAAGACGCTTATCGTTACCGGAGATGGCGACCTTTACTGCCTGGTAGACTATCTTGTAAAGAACGGTAAACTGTTAAAGCTAATGATTCCGAACAGAGACAGCTATTCTTCGCTATTCAGGAGGTTGAGACCTCATATTGTATTTATGAATGAGCTCAAAGGTAAACTGGACTATGATAAGAAAAACAAATAAAAAAGAGAGGCATTACCGCGGGACGAAACCCTTTGGTTGGCCTCTCATCGTGATTATGCTAGAAATTTAGCATAATATACTATATTTGTCAAGTGCCAGATGGGTGGTTAGATGGATAAACAGACTGCGATAAGAATAATCAGGGATACCTTTGAAAGCCCATTCGATAAAGCCAGATTTATCTATTTCACCAAGAATCTCCTCAACAAAATTGACGAGACCAAGGCATTCCATATCCAGGGGCATTATATCCCTGAGAGCTTCCGGGACTACGTAAAAGCCTATGAGCGAATCGGTACCTACACCGACCACGAAAACAATAAGATTGATATTCTAATTGTCTACCTACAGAAAGAGACCTCTCTGGAACGTGCTCGCACATCTCAGAGGAATTTTGTTGCCAGATACCTCAAAGAACGTGATGAGAAAGAGGCAGGATTGGTTGCCTTTGTGTCGCCAGATGAGGAAGATTGGCGCTTTTCGCTGGTGAAAATGGATTACCTGTTGGAAGAGTCGCCAAGCGGAAAGACGAAAGTAAGAACAGAACTCACCCCGGCACGGCGTTTTTCCTTCATTGTGGGCGTGAACGAAAGCAGCCATACCGCTCAGAGCCAGTTGGTTCCCATTCTGCAGGATGACGCATATAATCCCATACTCAAACAGTTAGAAGCCGCATTTAACATTGAGAAGGTCACTAAGGAGTTCTTCGAAAAATACCGTGAGCTTTATCATAAAGTTCATGAAGCCCTTGAAGATATTGTTAGCAAAGACCAGAAAGTCCGAGATGATTTTGCGACTAAAGCTGTAAGTACCGTTGATTTCTCTAAGAAACTTCTCGGCCAGATTGTATTTTTGTATTTTCTTCAGAAAAAGGGCTGGTTTGGCGTCGGGCGGGATAAAAACTGGGGGACCGGTCCCAAGAACTTCCTTAGGCTATTGTTCGACAAGAAGAATGTTAGCTACGACAATTTCTTTAACGACGTTTTAGAGTCATTGTTCTATGAGGCGCTAGCCGTAGAAAGAACCGACGACTTTTACAGCCGTTTCAACTGCAAGATTCCCTTCTTGAACGGCGGCTTGTTCGACCCCATCAACAATTACGATTGGGTGCATGCCGACATTCTATTGCCGAATGAGCTATTCTCCAACACGTTCAAAACCAAAGAAGGCGATATTGGCACTGGCGTTCTTGACGTATTTGACAGATACAACTTCACTGTAAAAGAAGACGAGCCTCTGGAAAAAGAAGTTGCCATTGACCCTGAGATGCTGGGCAAGGTGTTTGAGAACCTGCTTGAGGTTAAAGACCGTAAATCTAAAGGCACTTACTATACCCCACGCGAGATTGTCCACTATATGTGCCAGGAGAGTCTCATTAATTATCTAGACACTGCTATTAACACAGGTGATGTACCACTGGTGGCGACGCCGCCACCTCAGGGTAAACTGTTCGGCAAGCCTGACCCAGAGCAAGGCACCCTGAAAGCGCCGGCCTATCGAGCGATTATACCGCGTGAGGACATTGAAGCCTTCATTCGTATGGGAGAGCTGGCGATTGAGCATGATGCAAGAGTGGAAGGCGCCGGAAGAGAAACAAGAGACTATTCCTACAAGCTCCCCGAGAGTATCCGACAGAATGCGGGCTTGATCGACGAAAAGCTTGCAACTATTCGTATCTGTGACCCAGCCATCGGCTCCGGTGCCTTCCCTGTAGGCATGATGCATGAAATTGTCCGCGCCAGAAATACGCTCACAACTTACCTGCCAAAGGACGAGAGCAGAAATAATTACAACTTCAAGCGCCATGCTATCAGGAACTGCCTCTACGGTGTGGACATCGACCCCGGCGCTGTGGAGATTGCCAAGCTCCGCCTCTGGCTCTCCCTGGTGGTTGATGAGGAGGATATCAAGCAGATTCAGCCGCTACCCAATCTCGATTACAAGATTGTCTGTGGCAACTCGCTTTTGGGTGTGGAAAAGAACCTGTTTAATGTTGACCTGTTTAACGAATTGGAGAAGCTTAAGTCATTCTACTTCAATGAAACGAACGCTAAGAAGAAGCAGGAATACAGGAAGCAGATTGACCAGCTAATCAAAAACCTCACGAATAATAAAGAGATGTTTGACTTCGAGGTATATTTCTCAGAGGTCTTCCATGAAAAAGGCGGCTTTGACGTAGTGATTGGCAACCCGCCATATGAAACATCAAGAGGTAAAGGCATAGAGAGTACCTTTAAGGATTATCTTCGCAGAAGCTATGAGACTGCCGAAGACAAATATGACTTTTACACTTTTTTCATTGAGAAATCTTCAAACATAGCTAAAGAAAAAGGTCATGTATGCCTTATCACAGCAAACACATACCTTACGAAACCTCTATCCAGAAAAATAAGGAGGTATCTGCTAAGTAAATGTGAAGTTATCAGTATCGATGAGTTCAAAGGCTTCGTTTTTGAAACTGTCGTTCCCACGGCAATTATCTTATTCGGGAACAAGCCTGCTAATGATAATCATGTAATAAACGTTAGATATGACATAAATAGTGTCGCGGACTTCTTGAATGACAACTTCTCGCAAAGATGCATACATCAGCAAATTTTTGTGAAGGAACCAGATTTTTATATTAATGTCTATGCGGATGAGTGGTTTTTCGACTTTTTTGACAATTTATGCAAACAAGACAATATTATGAAGCTCGGAGTATTAGCAGAGATTTACAATGGCATTCAGACTGGCAATGATAAGAAGTTTGTAAGTTATGAGAGGAGATCTGCCAAATGGGAGAGGGTTATTACAGGTTCGGATATACAAGCCTATTACAAGAGTTGGGGTGGTAAATATATATATTATGTGCCAGAGCTACTACATAGCAATACAAGAAAAACTATCTTCAAAACAAGTAAGAAGATAATCATAAGGCAAACTGCTGATAGGATTATTGGAGCTTATGACGATGAGGGTTATTTTACTTTGGCGAGTACATTTGTAATAAAACAGTTCAAAGAGATGATTTCTCATAAAGTGCTATTGGCAATACTCAATTCTAATCTATTCTTATATCTATATCGGAGCTTAAATAATGAGGAGGGTAGGGTCTTGCCACAGATAAAGAAAAAGCACATTTTTGGCTTACCTATCAAGATTCAATTCCAAGAGAAACCGTTAAATGATTTAGTTGATATTATTCTGTCCATAACCAAAGATGAGGACTATCTCACTAATCCAGCCAAGCAAGCCCAAGTCAAAGAATACGAGCGCCAGATTGACCTGTTGGTATATGAGCTTTACGGCTTAACGTCTGAAGAGATTGCGGTGATGGAAGGCTCCAATAGGAAATAGACCGGTAGCTCCAACAAGATAGCCCTCCGGGTGATGCGCCGAGTTGCCATTGAACATTCCTGACTTCTGTGTAACTAGCTGCTTATGCGACTAACTTAACAAGTGGTATAATTGTTGGAGGCAGGTCAAAGAACTATTTGTATTTCTCTTTAAGGGATTGTATGCCTGATTCTTGGAAAAAGGCTGCAGTTAATATTGGCTTGGCTACGGCTGTTGGACTAGGTGGTGTTGCATGCATTCCAAAGGATGAGAATCCACCAATTCCTATAACTGTTACAGGCATTGTTTATCATGACTATAATGGGGATGGTGCAAAAGAAGAAAATGAGCCAGTTATAAATGGTGTTGAATTGAAGTTTTTTAGCGATGTAGGAAAAAAACAATATGTTACTAAATCAAATCAAGATGGGAGTTATAGCATTGCATTGAAGAAAGGTAAGTATACTTTGGACATCGGTGGGACTGTCGTTGGGTACAACAATCAACATTTCACATATCTCAATATTTCTAAAGAAGAATTCAAATATGCCTCTTTGCCTGTTGAGGTAGTAAATAACATGAATCTTGATGTGAAACTTATGCAGGGGTGGTTGACACTCCCTTTTGACAGAAACACAAAATTTCTAGGAGACAATCCACTCGGTATAATGGACTACGTGGATATGGATGGAAGAGAGGGTTTTACAATGACCTGGAAAAGCACTAAATACGAAGATGATACGTATGATAACCATAATGGAATAGACTTCTACATGGAAGAGAACACTCCAATATTGGCAGCTGCCCCAGGAATTGTAGTTAAACCTTCAAAACCATACAAACCAGAGATGAAATATACCCTTCTAGTAAGTCATGAAAATGTTTATCTTTATCCTCCTTATAAGACTGCAATAACTGAATATTGCCATTTAAATGAGGTAAAGGTGAAACCAGGAGACAAGGTGAAAAGAGGAGATGTTATAGGCCTATCTGGAGGTATCCTAAGAGGAAAAAAGTTAGAAGGTAAACATCTACATTTTGGATTTCTCATCTCAATCTCATTAGATCCTCCTTATAATGAACCTAACACACATTATACAGATCCTTACAGAAATATTGAGACATATTCGCCAGCGACAAATCAATGGACAGTTGACAACAACCCCCAGTATCCATAATTTATTTTTGCTTGAGTTTTTGACCTGCCCCCCGAAAAGTGACCTGCCCCCAATAGTTGTACCACTTCTTAAGTTAGTCCCACAAGCACAATAGCCTCAGGAGCAGGCGGCCGGTAGTTAAGTGCACTATGGGGTCGTTCTTGATTATATTCTTTTCTCCAGCCTTCTATCAATACTCTGGCTTCAGCCAGTGTAGTGAATATCTCACGATTCAGAAGTTCATCCCTTAACTTGCCATTGAATGATTCTATGTAGCCGTTCTCCCAGGGGCTTCCCCTCTCGATGAACAGAGTCTTCACTCCTAATCGGTTCAGCCAGGCGCGTATCTCCCTGGCAGTGAATTCAGTTCCATTATCGGATCGAATATGCTCTGGTACTCCCCTGAAAACAAAGAGCTGGAATAACTTGCCGGCGACATCCTGAGAAGTGATGCGACGACCTACCAGCATCGCTAGACACTCTATGGTGTATTCATCGATTATGGTCAGTATACGAAATGTTCTGCTGTCAGCTGTTCTATCAACCATGAAATCATAGCTCCACACATGGTCTTTATGCTCTGGTCTGAGCCTAATACATGAGCCGTCATTCAACCACAATCGTCCCCGCTTAGGTTGTCTCCTTGGCACCTTTAGTCCTTCCTGCCTCCAGATACGTTCCACGCGTTTATGATTCACCTGCCAGCCCTCGTGCTTAAGCATCGCTGTTATCCGCCGGTAGCCATACCGCCCGTACCTGGTAGCCAGTTCAACGATACGACTCCTCAATTGCTCCTCATCAGAGGGAATCTGCGGTACATGCCGTTGTGTTGCCCTTGCCTGGCTCAGCACCTTACATGCCCGCCGCTCTGAGACTGATAGTACCTGACATACCAGTTCCACTATCCTGCGTCTCTTCGACGGGCTCAGGAGTTTCCCCGGGCAGCCTCCTTGAGTATGGCATTATCTAGAGAAAGATCAGCCACCAGCCTCTTCAGCCTGGTGTTTTCCCTCTCCAGCTCTTTGAGGCGCTTCGCCTGCTCCACATGCATGCCACCGTACTCTCTGCGCCAGCGGTAGTAGGTTTGTTCGGTAACTCCGATCTTTCTGCTGGCTTCGCCGATGGTAGCTCCCTGGCTGATTAGTACTTCAGCCTCGCGGAGCTTGTTAATGATTTGCTCCGGTTTGAACATTCTTCTGGCCAATGAAATAGCCCCCCTTTCTCAATGACCTGCCCCCCGAAAACTGAGCCAGACAAAATGCTGGTTTTGTGGGATGATTAACAATGATGAAGGAGGATCATCCCATGAAGAAGTCCCGGTACACAGCGGAGCAAATTGCCTTTGCCCTGAGGCAGGCAGAGTCAGGGACAGCAGTTCCTGAGGTTTGCAGGAAGATGGGCATCAGTGAGCAGACCTTCTACCGGTGGAAGAAGAAATATGTCGGCATGGGTGTGGCAGAAGTGAGGAGATTGAGAGTCCTGGAGGAAGAAAACAGAAAGCTGAAACAGCTGGTAGCAGACTTGAGCCTTGATAAGCAGATGCTTCAGGATGTGCTACGAAAAAAGTCCTGAAGCCTGCTCAACTGCGGGAACATGTTGAGGCATTGCGGGTTTGTTACGGCACAAGCAAGCGGAGAGCATGTAGTGTGTTGATGTTTCAGAGATCTACGTACTACTACCGGAGTGTAGCAGATGAGCAGGCTGCCCTGAGGTTAAGAATTTGTGATCTGGCGCAGGCGAGGGTAAGTTACGGTTACAGGAGAATTCATGTGCTCCTTGAGAGAGAAGGCTGGGAAGTGAATCACAAGCGGGTATACAGGCTCTACAAGCAGGAAGGCCTTACCATGCGTGCCAAGAGACCAAGGAGACATGTTACGGCATGCAGGCGAGAGGAAATCCCTGCGGCCCAAAGTCCGGATGAGAGCTGGTCAATGGACTTCATGAGCGATGAGATATTTAACGGCCAGAGAATCAGGCTGTTAACGTTAGTGGATAACTTTACCCGTGAGAGTCTGGCAATAGAGGTAGACAGGAGCATAGGTGGTCAACGTGTTGTGGAGGTATTAATGAATATAGCCAAGCAAAGAAGCTTACCCAAAACCATCAGAGTAGACAACGGGCCGGAATTTACCTCGAAGCGGCTGGATCAATGGGCATATTTGAACGGCGTGGAGCTAGACTTCATCCGTCCAGGGAAACCCACAGATAATGCCTTCATTGAATCGTTCAACGGCCGGTTCCGGCAGGAATGTCTGAACGAAAACTGGTTTCTATCATTGGAAGACGCACGGGAAAAAGTCGAGGAGTGGCGTTTGTACTATAATAGAGAACGGCCACATGGCGCCCTGGGTAATCTACCCCCAAGAGAGTTTGCATTGTCTGGGGAGGTAGTTAATTGAAAAACCACGAAACTAGCATTATGGGTGGTACAGAAAAGGGGGCATCTCCATCAATTTCCAGTCTAACATTAATACTGGACTCATTTTCGGGGGGCAGGTCATATTTCCTGAACGGTGACTATCCTTGTGGGAATAACCTTGCCCGCCGAGAGCTGCCAGCGTACAATAAAAGCTAGTAGTCGAATGTAGTGCTCTCTAGATGCGGACGACAAGTGAAGATGACCAATCAGCAAGACCATTCAAATGAGATTTTATGGGTGTATCCATCGAGGACGGAATCTGAAAGCTGGTGGTGCCGCCAATATGGGAACATCGAGATACCACAGGGGTGGGAGTTCCTGTCAACCGGCGATGCCTTCATAACTAGGCAGGTAAAATCCAAGGGGCCATATTGGGTCGGAAAGAAGCCCGCAAAAAGGTACACCAGAACGCTGGGTATATGGGCACCAAAGGAGAATATCGAAACTGCCAAGAAGCTAGCAGAGGAGACAATAGCTCGGAGACAGGTCAAAAGAATTATTTCACGAAAACAACGTGAGAGACAGGAAGCGAAGTATAGGGAGCGATTTGCAAAGGCTGTCTACGAGTATCTCAGTTTTGCTCCTAAGTACGAAAAGCTAGCTTGTGATATCGCTGAGGCTGTTTCGGGGCACGCAACAGAAGTTGGCAGTGAGCGAGTAGGACGAACACGGAAATTATCTCTTGAAGAAAAGGCGATGCTGGCAGCACGAGCGTATATTCGACATAACTATACGTCCTATGATGATCAACTGCTTGAGTTTGGATTCGCACTAGAGCGGGGGGACTTCCTATACCAAGAGGTTAAGGGTGAGGCACAAGAAGCCGTAGATGAGTTCTTGATCCGTCATAGAGAAGGCAGATAAGACAGATACTTGCTTTGTTACCTAATTGAACTTTAGCCTATGTAGTTTTGTGGAAAAAGCTATGGGGAGGTAGGAAACTGGTATCCCGGTGGTTTAGAGGGCTTTCCTGTGGGTTTGGGTGAGATTTGAGAGGAAGGCGTAGATTTTGAGCACAAAAAAGGGGTAGTCGGAGATTTCCAACTACCCCTTAAAAAAGGCATAAAAAAAGGCAAAAGAACCCCTACACTTCAGAGGCTCTTTTGCCTGTGATTGTCTATAGTCAAACTATTCAGTTTTTTGGCAAGGCTTTCCCTATCATTCGTGATAATTATTACTTTGTTTTTTGCTCTTGCTCTCTCATTGTCCCTTTGCCTGTTTATCGGTAGCCTGCAACCGCTAGCACTACCGCTTGAGCTAGTCTCAAAAAGCTAGAGACAAGACGAGTAAGCAAGGCAAGGCTTTAAGCCCAAAGCAAGCCTTGTCCCGAAAGTCGGTTAGCCTTATTCAGTTGTCCAGAGCCTTGCCGACCCGCAATCCGCTGGCATCGGTTAGACGCTCCGCAAGAGGCTTTAGCCTCTCACTAATATAATGCCAAAACAGGCTTAAAATCTTACACTAAAGCTAAACTTTTTTGCCTTTGCCTATTCAAATAGGTATGCTCGGCACTGGCGAGAGGCAATCCGCTTACCTTTTTGTAGGCTATCTTAACCAGCCTTGCTGGTGCTCTATGCAGCCACAATTTGGCATCAAGCCAAGCCTCAACGTCTATCGCCTTATCATCGGCTAGCATCTGGCAAAGCTCTGTCTCGTTGCCTTCGCCATCATCTACAGTCCCGTTGAGACTTGTTATCTTTGGCAGTCTCATTATGTTTCGCCAATACTCCAACACAACATAGCTGGCTACTCTTACCATGCCGCCTTCGGTTAAGCTGTTGCCGTTGCCGTTATACTTTACCTCTATTTCGGCAAGCCTTAAGATAATGTCCTGCCTTAAGTCCTGTCTATCCTCTGGCTTCGCCTTGTATTGAAATTTATCGGCAATCTCGATATACTTTTGCCAATCTAGCATTGTGGTTGACCCCCTATGTTAGATTTGCTCTAGCTATACCCAGCTAGGGCATTTTATTGACCACAAGGCAAGGCTCTGGACTTCTGATATTCAATTCTTAAAGTGCATTCAGCTTTTACCTTTTCGTCTAAATAGAAAAGTAAAAGTTTATCCTATATGATTATGGTACTTTACAAAAGAGGCTTTTGAAAAGGATAAGAAGTAATTACTTTTTATGTTCAGATATGAATAATAGGGTCAAACTTGATGCCAGCAAACTAGCGCTGATTGCAGCTAGCCAGCATACCCGTTAGGTCTGCGTGCTGGTCAACAAGTCAGGCAGGTTTTTGATAGCAGAAGGCTCTGACGCGGCACAGGGGACACCAGAGGGTGAAACCTCGCTTACACGCCTTCCACTCTGGTTTATGCAGGCATACTGTGTCTGTGTGCTCCAGCCTGGCTAAGAGTGCAGCCGGTCCAAACATGTGGAGGCCGCAGCCATAGCAGTGGCTTGAAAAGCGTTTGTCCTGCTTCACCAGTTGCACCGGCATCTGAGCTCCGCATTCAGGGCAAGCCATGTTGAGTTTGCTCATAATCTTTCCCTCATCAGTCAGACAGTTCAGAACTGTCAGACAGACAGACCGTTCAGTATATGTGAACTACCCAATTTACTATGTAAGTTCGTTAGCACTTTCATGAGATATGGTCTTTGTAGTTCCGTAGAGCCAGTCTTATGGCATCGTTCAGCGGTATATTTGTCGGCGTGACTGCGAATAATTCCTCTGCGTCTTTCCTTGGAATGCCCAGACCGGTCAAAGCGGAGACGAACTCTTCCTTCTCAAAACACGAAGCATCGCCACCTAGGAGTAAGGGGGGAGCTGGGAGTGCTTGCGGTTTTTCTAGACGTTTTCTTATAACTGAGGCCACCTTATCGCCTATAACACCCGCATCAACCATACCCTCGATTCCACCCAGTTCCTTGAGATACTCGATGAATCTCTCGAGAATGACGACTTCGTCATCAAGGCCATCTACTGAATAAGTTGTATAGTTTTCGCTCAATTCGATAATCGAGGTCCCCTCGGGTTCCATTTCACCAGACATCAGGCCTATGACGAGATCCAGGGGTAGGCTTCTCCAAAAGAAGTGACCCAGGTCGGAGGGTGTTAGGAGCAGGTATTGATAACCCAGCAGTTGAGTCTTCGGTGCCATCTCTAAGTACATTCCGTAATCGGTCTTGTGCTCTATCCAGGGAAAGGTGAAAATGAAACCATCAATAGTGCCCTCCCCCGGTTCCAGCCAGACCTCGACTTCTACCACAGCATATACATTGAAGAAAAATTTGAGATGAAGAACATCGTCGGCACAAAACTCGGCAAATGGAATAAGAAAATAGCTCGTCCTATGTCGAGTAGTTATGATATTGTCAAACTGCCGATTGAAAATTTCAGCCACCTTCTGCTCGACGATGGCATCTCGTCTTTGCTCCCCCTGAGCAGATGATACGAAGGCAGAGGTGAGGGGCAGGTAAAGCAAATCCCCGACATGAGCCTTGAAGTAGCTCTCAGTGTCCTGTTGCTCTTTGAGAAGCTCAGCTTTGAGCCTGGCCAATTCCTTGTTGAAAGCACGGTTATACTGCTTAGCCTTCTCTCCAGCCCTCTTCCTTCGTTCTTCTTTGTCTTGTCTCGCCTTTATCTCTTCAACCCATCTAAGATATGGTAGTGATTGTGGGTCGCTGAGGTAGTTTTCACCATGAGTGGTGTAAGATATTAATGCTCGGGCAGCACTGTCATTGAATTGCCGATACTCATTTTTATCCAGGTATCTCTGGGCTTTTTCTTCAGGTGGATTCAGTCCTTTCATTGCAGTCTGGATTCTACGCTGCATGTTCCTTTCCTGTTCTTCTTCGGCGAGTTTGGCTTCCTGTGCCCTCCGTTCCTCCTCCGCCTCCTTTGCCTTACGGTCATAGGTCTGCCTTATCAACCGCTTGATTTCAGATTTAGGGAGATAAATCAAAGGCAGACTCATGAAGAAAGGAATATTTTGATTCCTGGTGCAATGCCATAGCCATTCGGCTATCTCTTTTGAGTATCTTTGGAGGCCTGCTTTTTCTGAGTCTGTCAGGTACTTGTGTAAGTCGGCCTCGGCCTCATCTTTGCTTAATTGACTCAACTCGGGTACGTCTTTTAGGATTTCAGCTCGCCATTCGTTCAAGTGCTCTAAAGCTTCCGGGCGGAATTGCTTCTCGAGGTCAGGTTTTAATGGGAATATATCAGCTAGTTCCATAATGTTCCCTGCATCTTTTCGATCACATCGTCTGGGGGAAGTGCATTCGCTCGTTACCTAAACTCAGGGTGTGCTGCCCTAATTGGGTCGTTCCATCCGATTTCTTCACCTACTCCAGCCGCGGATAGTCGGTAATATCGTTTGTCCTCCAGAAAGTCGTAGCACGCCGGCTCAGATCGGCCTGTAGGTTCAATAAGTCCTAGTTTTTTAAACCAGTGCCAATACTTCGCAAACGAATTGTAGGTGCATCCTTTAATCGGTTTATCGCCTATCTCAACCCTTTCTTGGTTAATCCGCTTGAGGTCCTGCTTCAGGGCATAGAAGACATCGGCACAGCAGGCCTCATCATGTTGCGTAAGGTATATGTGGATAAACTCGCCGGGCCGGTATGCACTGCCTGCTCTACCCCAGGGCACTCCAGTCTTTCGCGATGCCTTTTCCGTCTTCTTGTTCCGGGGCGACTTTGCCCGCTTACCTTTCTCCGGTTGCGTCATCTTCCCAAACCTTGTCATAATCCTCGTGTAGGTCTTTTAAGGAGTACTGTAAATATATTGAAGTCGTAGCAGGCGACTGATGGCCCAGAATTTTCTGCAACCTATCGATACTCATTCCACGCTTAATGCAGTGGATCGCAAAGCTGTGCCTCAGATGATGCGGATGCAGTTTGCACCTGCGGGAAACAGCAGGGTCGCCGACTTCTCTTATGCCGACTTTCCGTGCCAACTTCGACAGAATCTGATTAACCCTTTGCCTTGTGATTGGAAAGAGTAAGTCATCCTCTACAGGTAATTTTTTCGCCATACTAGATACTCCTTAATCATGGCCAGCGTGCCCCGATCGATGGGCACGACTCTTCTTCGTTCAATCGGCTTGCCACTTCTCTTTCTTAACTTCTGCACCTTAATAATAATAGCGCGGTTAGCAAAGTCTATGTCCTGAACACGAAGTCCAATCAATTCAGAGACTCTGATGCCGGTACGCCATAATATCCTCACTAACAGCTTGTCTCTGAGGTTAGTGGCAGCGGCAATCAGCCGTTCCACTTGCTCAAGCTCCAAATACGCCTTTAAATCCCTTATAGGGCTAACAAGTGTCATTTAGTCTTGCCACCTCAACTTATCTATGCCGAATGGTCGTAGCCAAGACTTTCTCTGCCAGCAGAAGGCCAAATCCTCGTAGCAGTACATAGTCACATCTCCTCTTTGTCTGATCACTTTTGTTCATGTTTACCTCAAATCAATGCCATCGACGCAATTAGGAAGGTCAATTTGACTTATCCTTGCCTAGGGACTTAAACATACCTACTGGTAATACATCAGGTGCTACCTCTTTGCTGTTTACCTCGGAGATAGGGGTATCTTCTTTTTCTTCTTTATCAGAGTTATCTCTTAGACTATTATCATCTTTTTCTTTCTTATCATCTTTATCTTCTTTTTCAGTGTTCAGAGGTGATAAAGTTGATAAAGGTGATACATCTGTTTCCGGCAAAGAATATAGAATCTTATTAGTTCTGGTCTTGCCTGTAGGTACCGACCTAAAGTCCAGAAGTCTGTACTTTCGCATTCTTTGGCAAGTATGTTGTACCGCCATACGAGTCAGGCCAAGCTCGGTAGCAATCATGGCGGCATCTGCCTCTCCGCCAAGTGCCTCGATGGCCTCTAGTATGTTCAATTCCGCATCTCTACGTCTTTCGTCTTTGCTGTCTCCTTTCAGTTGAAATGTCATGGTCTCAACGTCGAATTGGAGTCGTAGTTCGGTATCGGGTAAGTCTCGGCCTTCGATTCTCAGATCATAGCTTCTGTCAGAGTTACGATAAATACCCATATTGACATCGGAAGCCGAAGGTGTTGCGCTGCTGCCGCGAAGGTCGTAACCAACATCATTGAAGGAACGCTTGCCATGATGAGCAATTACAAGAATCGTTGTGCCATAGACTAATGCCAGGCTGTGCAATTGCTTCATTAATTCAGACATGTCACCGGCTCTATTCTCATCTAGTTCTCGGTCCGTGGCGGAGGCTAATGTGTCAATAACAACCAGCGCCGGGCTTTCTGTCTTAATCATAGACTCAAAGTCACTCATGCCCTCCTCGGTGTTTAGCGGCTTGAATTCGGTGATATATAGAATTGGAAGGGAATGGTCACTGTTTAGCTTATGTAATCGTTCTTGTAACCGAATCACGCCGTCCTCCAGCGCCAAGTAGACGACTTTACCTTGTTTAACTCGCTTTCCCAACCATGGCGCCCCACCCGCTATTCGTTGGGAACCATCAAGAATGAACCATGATTTGCCGGCTTTCTTTCGACCACCAAAAACACAGAGGCCGGGGCTGATGAGTAGACCTTCGACCAGAAATTCCAAAGGCTTTAGTTTTGCATTGACTAGGTCCCCTTGAGTTATTGCATGAGCCCGCCAATTACAAGGTTCTCTATCAGCGCCGGTATTCTTTGCATCCAGCTCTTGGTATATTTGGTCGCGAATCGTTTTCCTTTCCGAAGGGGTGAGGATTTTGCCAAGCTCCCTAGAGCGATCTCTATAAGCTAGATTCAGCATATTCTGGCGCTCAAGCTCATCAGTTTTATTTGTCATTCCCATCGCAATATGAGCTAGCTCCCTATTCGTCTCTCTGCAATATTTATTTTTCGACTACTTGTGTATTGCCTAGATTACAATTTGCTAGGAGTTTATCCAGTGCGGCCCGTGGAATTAAAATTTTCCGTCCAAAGCGGATGCTAGGGATGGCCCCCAAGCGAAGCTGTTCATAAACAGTAGCTCTGCCGATGCGCAACAACCTCGCTGTCTCGGTTGGAGTCAGCACCAATGGGTCACTCACATTGCCTTGATTGTTCATCTTTCCTACCTGGGCCGTTTGGTTTCAATCTCTTTCCTCGGACATTGGTATTATCTTGAGGATATGGTTTGCCGCAGTTGGCAACCAATCGCCCGCTTTGATCTTGTGAACTTGGATAAACTCCGGAGGAATCGAAATGTAGTGGCTATTGCCTATCCGTATGACCTGGCGAGGTTCAGCAATTATTCCCCCTCTGTCCACTTGCCTGTGTCTCTTGCTCTTTTGCATAGTTTAAAATCTCTTTTGGTTGAACTTTGACATGAGTAATTAAATTTAGTATTATTGTAAATAAATGTCAGGTAGCTGTCAAGTCATATTAAGAAACAATGACAAATATTATGGGTTGTTACTTGACAAATCATGGCGGATGGTATATAGTGTGTATATCGAGTAAGAAGCAAGGGGATGTCAAAATGAAAAAAAAGGAACTTTCTTCTATAGAGCTAAAAAAGGTGGTAGAACTAAGACACTTTGGTACGAAATGGACGGAAATCGAAAAGGAAACCGGAGTTGAGAGACGTGCTGCAAAACGTGCCTACGATGAGTGGGAGAAAGACCAGAAGATGAGGGAGCAAGAAACCGTTCGCTTTCGTGTTGCAGCAGAAGCCTTCCATGAACATCTGAGCGACCTCACCAGACTGGCAGAGTCCTTAATTAGTGTTGTCCACGTGCCAGAAAAGCTGCGAGGGCTGGATAATGCCGAGGCAGCTCTCGGCCGGTTATTGATGGGAACTGTGCAAGGAGGACTCGAAACGTCCCCAACATCAAGTCAAGAAAGCGCCCGTCTAGTCTGGAGAAATACGAAGCTTCTTAATTCTCTCCAGGACCACACACGAGAAAAAGTAAGGTGGGAAGCTTTGGAAGAATGGAAAAAGGCGCGCACCAATGCGGCAGAGTAT
Organism: Chloroflexota bacterium; assembly: GCA_016875875.1. Classification (NCBI taxonomy): domain Bacteria; kingdom Bacillati; phylum Chloroflexota; species Chloroflexota bacterium. The sequence continues at coordinate 22,094 of VGOP01000012.1, forward strand.
TCCCAAGAACTGCTGTTGCAAGCTAAAGAGGGTATCGAGGATATTCTAAACAAACAACCAGGCTTAACGGAAAAGATTAAAACTGCAATAGGGGTCAATATCGGCGCGGCCGATATCTCGCGTGGATTGGGAGAGACTATATGGCGAGGCATCGTAACTGGTAAGTTAGAGGAGGTGCACTCTTGGAAGGGAGGAGGTGACGTAACTAAGGATAACGTGTGGCTAGAGTTCTATGAGGGAGATTCTGATACAAGACTTTACCTGAATGATAATGAGCTTGCTAAAGAGATCAAAAGTATGTGTCAGCTGGTGGTTAGCAATTTGCAGGAGGGGACCAAATCTGATGTGGTGGAGAAGCTGACTAAAGAGGTTCGCTTGATGCAGGATACAACTAGGGAGCTTGAAGAAGGTTTGGACGAGCTGGTACTGCGCCCGTTGCTACTTCGCACGAGGTGTGATTTGTGTCCCGCGTAGTGGTATAGGAAGACCATATTCCAATAGCTGGAGAAGGGGGAACAAGATGAAAGGATCGATTAGACAACGAAGCAGTGCTTCGTGGGAAATTTGCGTTGATACGGGCAGAGACCCGGTATCGGGCAAACGCCTAAGACATTTTGCAACTGTAAGAGGCCGCAAAAGAGATGCGGAGAAGGAGTTACGCAGATTATTGCTTAGTGTTGAACAGGGCACCTACATCAAACAGTCTAAGCAGTTAACAGTGGCTATGTGGCTGCAGCATTGGTTTGGTAGCTACGCAGTAAGCAACCTGGCGTCCAAGACTGCTGAAAGTTATAAACGTGAAATCGATAAATACATAATTCCGCACTTGGGAGGAGTGAGACTCGCGGAACTGCGCCCGCATCATGTTCAAGACTACATCGGTTGGGCATTATCAAAAGGGCGCAGACTTAGGAATGGTGGTCTAAGCCACAGGACTGTGCAGTATCATTATCGCATTTTAAGTAAAGCTTTAGGTGACGCTGTAAAAATGGGGTTGATTGTAGTCAATCCATGCAAGGGAGTTGCTTCGCCGAAGCCACCACATAATGATATTCCCGCAATTGGCCCGAATGAGTTATCAAAACTACTAGATGCCATACGCCATAGTACTTACTACATCTACTACCACACACTTCTCCTCACCGGTATGCGTAGAAACGAGCTGATAGCGTCGAAGTGGAGAGATTTGGACCTTGAGTTGGCTTGTTTCTATATATCACATAGCCTATATAGACTTGATGACGGTACCGTAATCCTCAAAGAGCCCAAGACTGCCCGCAGCCGGCGTGCTATAGACCTGCCGTTATCCTTGGTAACACTACTGCGTCAATATAGGTCAGACCAAGAAAGCCAGAGGCTAATGCTGGGGAAAGATTTAACCGAAGATGATTTCGTGTTCTGTCATATAGATGGCAGTCCACTTAACCCGAATACGGTTACCCACACCTTTGCTAAAGTTGCAGTCAGGGCTGGTCTACCTCACCTCCGGCTCCATGACCTACGCCATATCCATGCTACTATGTTGCTGAAGGCGGGGGTGCATCCCAGGGTAGTGCAAGAGCGTCTGGGACATAGCAGTATTGCTACGACCCTGGACATTTACTCCCATACCATACCCGGCTTGCAGAAAGCGGCTGCGGAGCGGCTTGATGCGTTATTACCAGTAGGTGAACCTGAAGAAAATGTCGGCAAAATGTCGGCAAGGAAAGATGAGGTTGAATGTAGGCCGTACAGGATTCGAACCTGTGACACCCTGATTAAAAGTCAGGTGCTCTGCCAACTGAGCTAACGGCCCATCGGGCGCCATTATTATACGGTCGTTAATGTAAAATATTCAAACAAATGAATTGCTGCTACTTTTGCAACCCTGTAGTTCTACCAGTTAGAGTGGGTCCACAGATGACCTATTCGGAGGACAGAAGAGTGTGGATGTACTGGGCTAGAGCCGGATGAATGTCACAAATATAACCATCCTTGGCCTCTTCCACGGAGAAAGTCAATCTTACCGGCCGCCTTGGCGAGTTATCGAATTTGTTAAGCCCGGTTTCATTCCAGGGAATTTCTTTTCCAAGTACCTCCAACATGCCACGTATGTCTCGCGGCTGTTGCAGCATGACCTCAAAGCGGAGACGTTTTGCCAATATTTCCAGTTGTTCGCTTTTAAGTTTTATTCTCATGGTCCCACTTCTTACCCCTCGGATGCCTTGAATTTATATGTGTTTCCCTGGTGTTAGCACCGGATATACAGTAACCCCGCAGGTTTACAAGTCTAACACATCTTTTGCTTATAATCAATATCACGAATTGCCAGTAGAAAGCAGCTTAAACCCGTCTGTAACTCTTTAGGATAGTATGAATGTTCTACGAACGATTGTTATAATAATGACCAGGAAAGTCCTGAAATTGCACCATTGTCGATAGGGGGTCTACTTTTGTCTTCATTATTCGTATAATAGAGGTGGAGGGAACATTCGGGTAAAGGAAGGGGCGAATGCCATGCCTAGCGTAAGAGGCTTTTTCACCAACATGTCAATGCCCATGCCGTGACACAGAAAGCTGTATCTCTTATTCCGCAACAATGCTATCAAGGTGTGGAGGAGACAAAGCTGCTGTGGGCATCATGGCGAGCCGGGGTGTTGACAGGTCGCGAAATGCCCTCCTGGTTTGGGAGGGATTAACAGCAGATTGATAATCATCTGCGGCTAATCATGTTCTGTCGTATTTTTTCTCGAAACATGACTAGAGGGTATGTATTGACTTTTGAAAGGTGTAGCCTATAATATTGGGTTATAGAAGACTTCAGGAAAGGGGGGCAAAATGGCTGACAGCGTATACAAGGTTATCACACTAGTAGGAACCAGCACCAAATCCTGGGAGGAAGCGGCGGCATCTGCTGTACAGACAGCGGCAAAAACTCTGCGGGACCTCCGTATCGCAGAGGTAGAAGAGCTGGATATGCAGATCGAAAACGGCAAGGTTACCAACTACCGAGCCAAGGTAAGGGTCTCCTTTAAGTACATGGGTAAGGAAAAGTAGTCACCGCCCTGTGCGGACAACCCGGTTATAACACCCTCGTGCAAGGCGCCTAGGCATTTCGAGCGGTGTAACACGCTCCGGGTGTAATTTTGAATTTATGCTTGGAGCGGGTGAGCAGATTCGAACTGCCGACGTCTTGCTTGGGAAGCAAGCATTCTGACCACTGAATTACACCCGCGCTGGTGGTTATATTACCGCTGTAAAAACCTGGTGTCAATCAGCCAGAGACGTGCCTCGGGGAATAATTATTTTGTTAGCCAGTTGGGTGTTTTAATCTCTGAGGCAGAATCGTGGTTGGGGATGTAGGGCTTGATGTCCAGCACCGGCGTTTTATCTATGGCGTCAAGGCCGGTGACTTTGAGAACATTATCCCGACGTTCCAGCAGTTTGACGGTAGTTATGCCTATTGGATTGGGGCGTGCCGGGCTGTGGCTGGCAAAGACACCGACGAGGGGCAGGTTCTGGTTGCCTTTGGGATGTACTTTCATAACCGAGCGCTGTGATGGCGGTAGCTTGTGCATCCAGTAGATGACGATGATGTGCGAGAATTCGTCTATTCGGCTCAGGGCCTCTTTCAAATCCTCTTTGATTATTATCTCGGAGGCAACCTCTTCCCAATCCTCTCTCTTAGGCTCTGTGATGTTGTTTTTGACGAAGCCGATTGGTGTTAAATTTATTTCCATGGCTGCATGTGGTTGGGCTGGCTGAAGCCGTCTACATTATGAGTGCATGCCTTTGTTTTAGGGATAGCGAGGCTAAGTTAGCGGGGTCAGTGTTAACAGTTTCTTGGCGATGTCCGGATACTTGGCAATAAAAAGTAACTCATCCTCGACAAGCGGCTTCTGAGCACAGACATTGGCAAATCTTACCAGTTCCAAAATTTTTTCCGCCTCAGCGGCATCAGCAAACGCTATCTCTATTCGCTCTTCCACCTCCTCTTCTACCTCTCCTCCCATTTTCTCCTGAATCCTCTTCATTAAATGTCTGAAGCCAGATATGCCGCCATATTCGCCGGAGCATATTTCTCTACCCGTCTCCACGGTGACAGGTTCACCTCTGCCCAGTTCGGCATAATCGTACAGCTCATAATTCTGCGGGTCTTTCAAAACGCCATCAGCATGAATGCCGGATGCATGGGCGAAGGCATTAGCACCAACGCCGGGCTGGTTTATTGGTATAGGAACGTCAAAAGCATAGCTGGCGAAGTTGGCTATTTTCCATGATTTTGATAGGTCAATCGGTCTTCCCAGTTTATATTTACCAGCGAAACCTTTTGATTTGGTTAGTGCCAGAGCTGTAGCGACAAGGTCGGCATTGCCAGCTCGTTCTCCGATACCGTTGACAGTTGTATTAATATAGGCGTCTTGCCCACCATCTATAGCACCTTTAGCTCCAGAGATGGAAGTGGCTACTGCCATACCCAGGTCGCCGTGACAGTGAATCTCTATGGGCATAACTGCATTTTCGGCTAAGGCTTTCGCGGTCTGATATATGGTGAAGGGATCATCATAACCAAGGGTATCACAGTACCTAAACCTGTCAGCACCGTGCAACTTGGCTTGTGAGGCAAATTTTATTAAGTAATCCAAGTCTGTTCTTGAGGCATCCTCGGCGTTTACACCTATGGATTCAACTCCGTGTGAGCGGGCAGCATCAAGGGCATCGGTCATCATCTTCGTAATGTCGTCTCTTGACTTTCTGCCTTGAAATTTGCCCTGAATCATCTGCTCAGAAGTCGAAATGGAAATATTGAGGTGTTTTATCTCCGGTACCAGCTTGAAAGTTGTTTGAACATCTTCTACTGTTGCTCTAATCCAACCGCCCAGGCGGATAGGTTTTAGAACGCCCATCTGGACTAACTCAAGATTTGCCTTGAGGTAATTTGTTTCATGTTTTGTTGTAGGAAAGCCAAACTCTGACTGGAAAACACCTAACTCGTTCAGATAGATGTTTATCATTGTTTTTTCCAGCTTGGATAAGCCCAGCTTAGCTGTCTGAACGCCGTCTCGATTTGAAACATCAATTATATAAATCTTGCCCATTTGAGTCCTCTAGGGAGATGCCAGGAAAGAGTTGATAATCTATTGTACCATGATAATGTGACCACTTTAGTAAATTATTATAACTTAATACTGGGGGCTTGACAAAGCGCAGGTAATGTGCTATCTTATTAAAGTCCCAAGTAATTGAGCTAAGACCGGGGAGGCAGGGCGCTGACGCAAGGTAGGCGAAGGCCGAAAAGTGTCAGAGGATGTGGAACCGGGATGGGCAAGGTTACTTGGGGCATTTTATTTATTTCCCGCCCCTTCAATTAGTTCAGGAGTAAGTGCACCAATGAAGGGTAGGTTTCTATATTCCCCATGGTAATCCAATCCATAACCTACTACGAACTCATCGGGGACCTCGAAGCCTATGTAGTCGAGCTGGACGTCAATAAGGCGGCGAATTCGCTTATCCAGCAAAGTGCAAACATGCAGGCTGGCTGGGTTATGCGACGCCAGGTGGTTAAGGATGTAGTTTAATGTCATTCCTGTGTCTACAATGTCTTCAATCATCAGCACATCAAACCCGGCTATGCTGATATCGAGGTCTTTGGTTATCTTTACTGCTGACTCGTTGCCAGTGCCATAATATGAGATCGCCATAAAGTCCACGTTAAGCGGTAGGGTAATGTGTTGCATTAGGTCAGCCATGAAACAGATGACGCCTTTAAGTATGCCAACCAGGACCAATTTCCTCCCGATATATTCGCGTGAAATGCGTTTTGCCAAGGCTTTAACTCGCCGTTGAATTTGCGTGTGGCTGAATAAGACATGGTCTACCCCCTCTACCTTTGTTCCTCCCAGACGTCCATAGCCATATTTTGCTAGTAGTTTGAGGTAATCGCTCTTGTTCAGAAGCTTGATGTTGATATCAGGATAAAGCTCTCTGAGGCGGCGCAATTTGCGATTTTTCTCTGTAATCAAGCTCTGTCTTAAGGTAGTAAGCTCGATGTAGAGGTCTAGCTCAGGTAGGTAGAAGTCCGGCGTGAACATTTCTACCACTTTGTTATCCTGCCGGGCTAGAGGGAATGAGCGAGGTTCGTAGAGCCACTCGATGCGGTAGAAATCAAGCAATTTGGCGAATTCCTCTTCGCTGGAGTGGCCGAAACTGGATGGTCTTAATGAAGATGAAGGTAATGTGGGTGTCTCGGCTAATTTTCGTCGTTTGGTCATCGTTTCTTCAAATTCTGTTTTTAACACCTGATACATTTCGGTTTTTTCCAGAGTAACGGCGACTACATCAGCCACAGTGGCCAGGAAGTCCCTATCGGCTTGAGAGAATTTTCTTGGTTCGCGGGTGTAGATTCTGATTTCTCCAATTATCTCCCCTCTCTGTGGGATGGGAGTTGCTAGTACGGAGCTTATCCCCTCCATTTCGGCGGCTTCTGGGTATTGGGCTCGCTTGTCTTGTGCAACATCGAAGATAGCTACTATTTTCCCATCCAGTACTTCAGGGAGACTCTTACTGGCTTTCAGTGCTCCTTTTCGGAGATATAAGTCACTAAGGCCATAGGCGGCTATGATGTCTAAGTGTTCCTTTTGAGGATTCAGAAGCATTATGGAGCATCCGGTAGCCTTCAATGCTTTGGCTGTGCTTTTGGCTGCAGAATTAAGGATATTCTTCAGGGGTAGAAGCGAGTTAGCGGTCTTGGCTATTTGCTTGAAGGCTTGAGAGTAGCTATGCTCGTGGTTATCCACAACTGCTTCCCTTCCGAGTATGTTTTTTGTCACCTACCCGCACTTAGTATAGCCGCAACTGGGGCAAATATGACAACCCTCCTGGTAAATCAGGATGTTGCCACATTCAGGGCATTGCCCAGCCCAGTTCTTAGCTACGCCGAAGTCCTTGGAGGAATCTGTCTCTTTGTCTTTAATGTGTTTTTCAAGGACGCTGGCGATGGCATCAGCGCAGGAAAGAATAGCACGACCTTCCTCCCAGGCAACCGATGGACAGCGGGTGCCACGAAGATGTTTAGCTACAGAGCCTAGGTCGATGCCTGATCTTAAGGCTAAGGAGATAAGCCTGCTGGCAGCTTCAAGTTGGGCCGAAGCACAACCGCCGGCTTTCCCTAGGCTGGAAAAGACTTCACAGATTCCTTTGTCATCGAAGTTTACGGTGACATATATATAACCGCAACCGGTAGTTACTCGCTCAGTAGCCCCCTTGGTAACCTTAGGTCGTGGCCTTGGTGTGAGCTTAGCTTCAGGTTTCCCCTCCGTGTGACTAATGGTTAGAACTTGGCTTTCGCGGCTGCGGTCCCGATATATGGTTATCCCTTTCAATCCCAGTTTGTAGGCAAGTATGTATACTTCAGCTACATCTTCTATTGTGGCTTCGTGAGGGAGGTTAACTGTTTTGGAAACAGCACTATCGGTGAACTTTTGGAAAGCTGCCTGCATTCTCACGTGCCACTCGGGCGTTATATCGTGAGAGGTGACAAAGACGTTTTTTACCCAATCAGGTACATTTTCAGCATCTCGCAGCTTTTTCCCTTCAGCGAGCTGTTGCATCAGTTCCGGGGAATAGAACACCTCATTTCTGGCTATTTCTTCGAAGTAAGGATTGACTTCTATTAGTTGTTGTCCATCAAGGATATGGCGGGTGTAACTGAGAGCAAAGAGGGGTTCGATGCCGCTGGAACAACCAGCAATTATGCTTAATGTCCCGGTAGGCGCAATGGTAGTTCGCGAGGCATTTCTAGGATTTAAACCGTTGTTTGTATCGTAAATACTGCCTTTGAAGGCAGGGAATAGACCTCTATCCTCTCCGAGTTTCACTGACTCTTTGGTTGCTTCTTCAGATATGAAACGCATGACGTTTTCAGCCACCTCTAATGCTTTATCGGAGTTGTAGGGGATGCGGAGCTTGAGTAGCATGTCAGCAAAGCCCATAACGCCAAGCCCTATTTTTCTGGTGGCTTTGGTCATTTTCTCAATCTGGGGCAGCGGGAATTTGTTAACATCTATGACATCATCGAGAAAACGGACGCCCAGTTTAACAGTTTGGCGCAGCTTGACATAATCAAGATCGGGTCTGTCAGTCTCGTTTTTGACCATTTTTGACAGATTAATTGAGGCCAGGTTGCAGGATTCAAATGGCAGCAAAGGCTGTTCACCGCAGGGATTGGTGCTCTCTATTCTGCCAAGTTTTGGGGTAGGATTATTCTTGTTTATATTGTCGATGAAAACAATGCCGGGGTCACCGGTGCGCCAGGCCGTATCTGTGATTTTTTCGAAGACTTCTCTGGCGTTGAGTTTATCGACAACCTCCTTATTATGTGGGTTTATTAAATTAAATTCCTTGTCTTTTTCTACAGCTTCCATAAACTCGTTAGTTACGGCGACTGATAGGTTGAAATTGGTGAGCGCTTTCGGGTCTTCTTTGGCCATGATGAAGTCGAGAATATCAGGATGGTCGATGTTGAGGATAGCCATATTGGCACCTCGGCGCATACCACCTTGCTTGATAACATCGGTAGCTGTGTCGAAAGCTCGCATGAAAGATACTGGGCCACTGGCAATACCGCCGGTGGAACCAACCCTGTCTTTCTTGGGTCTGAGACGGGAAAAGGAGAAGCCGGTGCCGCCGCCACTTTTGTGGATTAGAGCGGTGTATTTTACAGCGTCGAAAATGGATTCCATGGAATCGTCCACAGGTATAACAAAACAAGCTGATAGTTGTCCCAGGTCTCGTCCGGCGTTCATTAGAGTCGGGGAATTGGGGAGAAACTCGAGTGATGTCATGAGCCGATAGAACTTCTCTTCCCATCCGGTAATGTCTGCCTTTTGGTTATAGAGAAGTTCAGCCGAAGCAATGTATTTGGCGACGCGTCGGAACATCTCCTCAGGTGTTTCAACGATCTGTCCCTGACTGTCTTTTTTCAGGTATCTTTTCTCCAGGACAGTAAGAGCGTTTTGATTTAGTTCTACTCCCGATTTGGTTTTGGTCCTCATTTTGGGTGGTTGTTTCTCTGTTGTTTTAGCCTTCTTGACTTCTGGTTCGACTTCCGTCTCTATTTTTGTCATTGATGGCTCCGCTATCTTGTTTTTTTCAGCTAGGATTTCTTTCACTGCTACTTCGATTTGGGAGTCAGAAGGAATCTCCATCTCCTGTTTTGGGATCAAATGCTCCATTCCTGGTAAGGTTGGCCTTGGCTCTAGTCTTTGAATTATTTGACCGGCGAGTTCCTCGAGCAATTTTCTGTCAGTTATACCCATAGACTCAGCAGCTGCAAATGTAGCTCGGGCGATACGGTTATGGTTGTTGCCTCCGGATTGATTTTTACTTTGACGAGCAGTCATTTATTTCCGTCTCCTATGTCGTTGTCCTAAGACGGTTAGCTCTTCCTGGGATAAAAGTGGCAGCTGGCCGGCCGGAGGTGTATTCGATTCCGTGTCTACCAGAGTATCTACTGCCTGTTTTAATGCGGCGATGTCAGTAAACTCGCGGTAGACACTGGCAAAACGAATATAGGCTATGTGGTCCAGCTCTTGCAGCCTTTCCATCACCATGTCGCCAATGACGGAACTGGAAACTTCAGTTTTGCCGAGGCGATAAAGATCGACTTCAATATTGTCCACGAGCTTATCAATAGTGCCGGTTGGAAGCGGACGTTTTTCGCAGGCTTTGCGAATGCCGGCTAGCAGCTTGTCCCTGTTGAACTCCTCCCGCCTGTCGTCTTTTTTAATCACAAAAAGATTTCTGGACTGTAAATGTTCGTAGGTTGTGAAGCGAGTTCCACAATGAAGACACTGCCGGCGACGCCTGATTCCATCGCCTATGCCTCTGGAGTCGATCACCTTTGATTCAATGTCACCGCAATAGGGACATTTCATCAGACCACCCCCTACAAAGTGTGGTGCAAAACTATTTTAGCCCAATATATAGGTGGTGTCAAGCAGGGTGTAGACATAAGATGAATAATAAAGGGCAAAAACAGAGCGGCAATTTGGGTTGCCGCTCTGTCGGGGAGGGTGGGGGGTTGGTGAAGGGTTAGCGGGCCATTTTGGCTTGGGATGGGGGCACTGTTTGGGCAGTGGAGTAATGCGACGTACGACGGAGGAATGAGGGGACATCGAGGCTATCTTCGGCAACACCTCGTAGCAGGCGCCGCAACTCGGCTTCGGTTGGTACTCCGACTCCGTATTGAGCGGTGAAGCCGGTGGCGATAATGGTAATTTGAACTTCGGACTCCATCTGTGAGTTGAAGACGACTCCAAAGATGATGTTTGCATCCGGATCAACTGCTTGAGCAATGACTTCAGCAGCTTCGTTGCACTCGAAGAGGGTAAGGTCGCTGCCACCGGTGACGTTGAACAGTACCCCTTTGGAGCCGTTTATTGAAACATCGAGTAATGGGCTGGCAAGTGCAGCCCTGGCAGCCTCGACAGCGCGGTTCTGGCCGCTGCCTCTGCCTACTGACATCCAGGCGGGCCCGGCGTTCTTCATTATCGACCTTATATCAGCAAAATCAAGGTTGATTAATCCGGGAACAGTCACCACTTCAGCGATAGCCTGAACTGCCAGCCGGAGAACATCATCAGCTAATCTGAAGGCATTGTCCACGGTGGTTTTAGCGTCACAAAGCTCAATAAGGCGGTCGTTGGGAATTATAACCAGGGTATCCACTTTATCACACAGCTGTAGTACGCCTTCCTCGGCCACTTTGTTTCGTCGAGTACCTTCAAAGCTAAATGGCTTGGTTACAATGCCAATTGTTAAAGCACCACTCTGTCGGGATACATCAGCGACAATCGGGATGCCGCCGGTGCCAGTGCCACCACCCATTCCAGCGGTGACAAAAATCATGTCGGCACCTGAGATTACCTCTTGAATTGTCTGGCGGCTCTCTTCGGCTGCTCCAGCACCGACGGTGTGGTCACCGCCGGCACCTAACCCACGTGTCAGCTTCTCACCTAGCTGGACACGCACAGGGGCTTCAGACAACGCCAAAGCTTGGGCATCAGTGTTCATGGTGATGAATTCCACCCCTTTAATATCCTCACGGACCATCCTGGTAATAGCATTGGAACCACCACCGCCAATGCCTATAGCCTTGATCCGGGCTGGTGCATTGGAAAATGTTGACTTCGCCATTTTTAAATCGCCTCCTTTATATTATATTTTGTCTATCCTTTACACACCAAAGAATTTTTTCAGTACTGTCATAAAACCGTCGAAGACACCGTTTCTCTTTTTGGTTTCCCAGGCTGGTCTGCCATGATTTCTTGTTCCCCAGAGAAGAAGTCCAACTCCAGTGGAGTGAGCCGGGTCATGGAGTATGTCGGTAATGCCATAAACTCCCATAGGCTCGCCAATCCGCGTCTGGATGCGGAGTGTTTGTCGAGCCAGGGCTTCGAGACCGGCTAAGTTAGAACAGCCGCCAGTGAGCACAAGACCGCCTGGAGCTAATGAGGCATAGTTAGAGTCAGGCATTTCGAGGAGGATGAGCCTTAGCAATTCCTCCATGCGTACATTGATGATATTGCACAAATCACGGTAGGAAACACTGTGCCCGTCTTCGACGCTCAGTGTAGAGTCTTGGTTTTTAGTGAGTACCTCGGGATAAACGTTCCCGTATTTCTTTTTCATAGCCTCGGCGATCTCAAATGGTAGGCCCAGACCGATAGAAAGATCACTGGTGACTTGATATCCAGCCACTGGAATAATTGAGGTGTGGTAGATACTGCCGTCTTTGAATACGGCTATATCAGTGGTGCCGCCACCGACATCAGCCAGGATGACTCCTACTTCTCTTTCTTCTGGTGTCAGTACCGCCTCACCACTGGCTAGTGGCTCAAGAATGAGGTCTTGTATTTCAACTCCAACGCTCCGAATACACTTGACCAGATTCTGGACTGAGGATATGGCAGCGGTGATAATGTGGGTTTCCACGTCTAGCCTGAAGCCGTGCATACCTACCGGATTCTTAATTCTTTCCTGACTGTCTAATGCATAACTGCGAGGTATGGCATGTAGTATTTTTCTGTCATCTGGGACGTTAACCTGCTGGGCGGAAGATAGGACTCGCTTTAAGTCATCGTGTCGAACCAGCCGGTCATTACGTGGTATAGCCACTACCCCATGGCTGTTGTGCGAGCTTATGTGCCTACCTGTGACACCCACATATGCAGACTCCACTTTTAGCCCGCTTGCTTGCTCAGCTCGTCTTATCGACTCAGCAACTGATTCTCTGGCTTCTTCTACGTTGACTACCATACCTTTATGCATACCATGCGATGGCACGAGACCGACCCCTAAGACTTGTATATTGCCTCCGGAATCCAATGTGCCAATAATGGTACATATTTTGGTAGTGCCAACATCGATAGCTGAAATAAGCTTTTTCATCGTGGTTTTGCCCTCCTTTGATTTTGTTTAGGTTTAATTTGCCTCCCGTGAATATTTTTCTCTTATTAAAGGCGCTCTGCTACTCTGAGCTTGGCGCTACGACTGCGAGGATTTGATTTTATTTCAGTTAGAGATGGCGTGATAACCTTCTTTGAGATTATCCTAAGGCTGGGCATATGCCCACATTTACAGACAGGAGTACTCGGTGGGCAAAGGCATCCTTTGCTTTCCCTTAGCATAAATTGCTTGACTATGCGGTCTTCCAAGGAGTGGTAGCTGATAACTACCAGTCTACCTTGATGCTTGAGGCAAACAATGGTTTGCTTCAGGGCTGTGGCTAGATTATCCAGCTCTCTGTTAACAGCGATGCGCAGTGCCATAAAAGTCCTGGTGGCTGGGTGGATCTTGCCGCGACGGATGCCGATAGCTTTCTCTACTATGTTGGCTAGTTGTAGCGTGTTGTTGACAGGGCGGCTTTTTATAATATGCCGGGCGATCTGTTTGTTGTGACGCTCTTCACCATAAGTTTTGAGGATTTGACTTAGCTTGTCTTCGGGGAGAATATTGACGATATCAGCCGCAGTTAATTCCTGGGCTGGGCTAAAACGCATATCTAGAGGGCCATCATCCTGGAAGCTAAAACCGCGTTCGGAAGTCTCGAGCTGTGTGGAGGAGAGACCAAGGTCAAAAAGAATTCCATGCACTGGTAAGAAATTGCTTTCTGTGCAAATGGTCTCGAGATTAGCAAAATTATCATTTATTATGATGGTTGATTCAATGTAGTTGGCTAGCCTGGTCTTAGCTATCTCGATAGCTTTGGGGTCGGCATCAATGCCCAAAAGTTGTCCATCAGGCATAATCTCTTTCAGAATCGTTTTAGCGTGCCCACCTGAACCTAAAGTGCAGTCGATATAGCGTTTCCCAGGTTGAGCTTGTAACGCTTCTACGGCTTCACAAAGCAGCACTGGTTTATGAATAGGTATAGCCATGGTCAGACTCATCGTTGTTCCTCGAGGCTTTCTATGATTTGCCACAGTTGCTCTTCAGCTGTTGTCTTTTCTGAGTCCCATAAAATTGGGTTCCATATTTCGATGCAATTGTTAGCACCGACTACAACGGCAGTATCGCCTATTTCAACGCGATTACGTAACGTAGATGGTAGGGCTATTCTTCCCTGACCATCGAGCGAAAGGCCGTAAGCTGTACCGAACATAGCCCTGTTCATCGTCCTGAATTTACTTGATGGCACAGCCTGAGCTGACAAAGTGTCCGCCACCTTGTGCCATTCATCTGCTGGATAAATGACGATGCACCTTTCTAGCCCTTTGGTCAAAACTAGTTCACCCCTCAGTTCCTCTCTGAACTTAGGGGGCAAAGGCAATCTACCTTTATTATCAACTTTATATTCGTATTCGCCGAGAAACATGTCTACCTCGAACTAGTTTTTAGGCTAGTACAACCTCTCCTTCTAGTTGCTTTTCCAGGATTTTTATTTCATGCCAGTCTAATTTAGCTAGTTCATCGATGTATTCCTGTGTCTGAGGGTCACTGACTAGCGAGTAAGTGATGAGGCCATTACCATCTTGTTGTTCTTGCAGTACACCTTTGTCGATTAAAGACTTTATTGCTTCCCTCAAGTTGATCTTTGCAGTGTCTAGTGCACTAGCGATTGTGTAGAGGCTTAACTTTGCTCGGGGATGTCGTGCCCAAAAACGGATAAGCTGAACCTCAAGGTTGGTGTTACTGTTCTCTTTTAAAAAATGGAACAGCCCGCTATTGGCTACTCGATATTGAATACAATCAATTACCATGGCGATCTCTCCTTTTACCACTTTTTCCCACTGTTTACCATTATAGAACATTATTAACCCACTTTGTCAATACCTTTCCCACTAAATTTCACACCATTTTTATAAACTTTTCTGATTTGCTGATTTCAACCAGTTTGCGTTATCCAATAAATAGTGGCCATGACCTAATTAACCTCAATATCTTGTGTCATCGTGGCTTGTCCTGTTCTTTCTGTGGTAGTACTAAAGTATCAGTCGATTTTTGCGGTTTTGAGCTTTAGCTGTGGTATGGTAAAATAGGCAGATGTTAGCTGGTATACTTGTCATCAGTGATAGAGGGTGGCGTGGTGAACGACTCGACAAAAGCGGGCAAGTTGCTCACAAAATTGTCAGTAAGCTTGTTATTGACATTGCCAAATATGAGGTTGTGCCTGATGAGGTGGAGACAATTTCAGCGAAGCTTAAAGAGTGGTCTGATGAGGTTGGGCTTGACCTTATCTTGACTAGTGGTGGGACTGGGTTATCTCCCAGAGATGTCACACCGGAGGCCACACTAGCGGTGATCGACAAAGTTATTCCTGGTTTGGCTGAGGCTATGAGAATGGATACGATGAACAGAAAACCTGAGGCGATACTTAGTCGAGCTGTCGCAGGTAGTCGTGGTAAGTGTCTGATTGTTAATCTTCCAGGTAGTCCCAAGGCAGTGAAAGAATGCCTTGAGGTTATCATGCCTGTTCTGCCTCACGCCATGGAGATTCTTGGTGGCAAAATATCTGAATGTGGCCATGGTTAGGCTAGTTAAATGCGTATTGATATCTTAACATTGTTTCCCCAAATGTTTGATGGTTTGCTGAGTTGCAGCATTATTGAAAGAGCCAGAGAGCGTGGTCTGGTTGATATCAGGCTTCATGATATCCGTGCCTATACACATGACAAACATCATGTTGTGGATGATTATCCCTATGGTGGTGGAGCTGGGATGGTGCTCAAGCCAGAGCCTATTTTTGAAGCGGTGGAGGTCATCAAGAAGGAACTCGGATTGTCATCCGTGCCGACTATTTTACTCAGTCCACAAGGTAGGCTTTTCAATCAGGAGATTGCTCGGGAATTAGCTGATTATCAGCATCTCGTTCTTATCTGTGGCCGTTATGAGGGGGTTGATGAGAGAGTGGCCGAGCATTTAGCCAGTAACGAGATCAGCATTGGGGACTATTTGCTTAGTGGTGGTGAAGTAGCAGCTATGGCGGTGATGGACTGTGTAGTCAGGTTGTTGCCTGGAGTGCTTGGCTCTGAGGCATCTTTAGCGGAGGATTCGCATGTTGGAGGTCTGTTGGAATATCCCCAGTATACTCGTCCGGCGGTATATCGTGGCTGGGCAGCGCCGTCAGTCTTGCTCTCTGGAGATCATGGTGAAATTGCTCGATGGCGACGGCAGCAAAGCCTACTTCGGACTGCAAAGCGGCGTCCGGACCTTATAGAAAAGGCGGTGCTTTCCCGGGAAGATAAGATTCTTCTCAGTGAATCCTTTGAAATCAAGTCGTAGAAGGGATGTAACTAGAAAATGAAAGCCAACCCGATCAGCAAAATTAAGGTAAATCCTAATATACCTCAACTCAGCCCCGGTGATACAGTGAGGGTTAGTTTTAAGGTTAAGGAAGCTAGTAGGGAGCGTGTTCAGACCTTACTTGGACTGGTGGTGCGGGTTAGAACGGGGGCTGGTGGTGGCAACTTCACGGTCAGGCGAGTCACTTACGGAGTTGGTGTGGAACACACCTTTCCTTTTGCCTCTCCGTTTTTGGAGAAAGTTGAGGTGGTGCGACACGGCAAAGTCCGGCGTGCAAAACTTTATTACATACGCCGACTGAGTGCTAGAGAGGCGCGTCTCAAGGAAAGGCGGGAGAAGATGGAGGAAAAAGCTGCTGTTATTGGGGCTGTGGGTGATGAGGGCGAAGTTATAGAGATTGCGGCTGAGGAGGGTGTGGTTGGGGAACCTGCAGTCGAGGAAGTTGCAGTTGAAAAAACTGAAGAAGCGGAATGAATTATGTGGAAGTGGCGGTCAACTCGCCTATTGCTCAACGTCGTAGCTTTTCCTATTCAGTACCTCCTGAGCTAAAAGTTGATGCTGGGCAAGCAGTCTGGGTGCCTTTTGGTTCTAAAACTCTTCAAGGCATTGTCGTAAAGGTAAGTGATTATCCCTCATTTGAGGTAACTAAGGAAATCGAAGGTGTTATCACCCCTCTCCCCTTACTATCTTCAGCACGACTTGAGGTTGCCCTGTGGTTAAGTAAGCATTACCTTACACCTCTTTTTGATGCTGTAGCCTTGATGTTGCCTCCTGGTTTTGAACGACGACTGGTCACCTTTCTGCAACTTCTGCAAGATTCTGTCGATTTATCGCAGCTTAATCCTGAACAAAGACAGTTCATAAGTCTTCTTGAAGCTAAAGATAAAGTTAACTTAAGAGCATTAGAGCGGAAATTTGGAAAAAAGAAAGCCGAGTCGATTACACAACAGCTTTTGCGATACCGCCTGGTGATCAAAAGCCAGCAGCTAGAAGAAACTAAAGTAAAGCCAAAGCTAGTTGCTCATTTAAAGCTACAGATTGACTCAGATGAGGCTGGGGTAGAAGTTATTCGGCTGAGAACAGCCAGAGCTCATAAACAAGCAGCAGTTCTCGAATTTCTGATTAAGCAACTTAACCTCGTCCCTTTATCTGAACTTAGGAAGTCTATCGCTTGTGAGAAAGGGGTCATCGAGTCTTTGAAGAATCGCGGTTTGGTTTCCTTGGTCGAGGTTGAGGTAAGGCGTGACCCTTTGGCTCATCTTAGAATTGCTCCGACGTCGCCGCCGAAACTTACTCCGTCTCAGGAGGTGGCATGGCAAAGTATTCAAAGCTGTATAGCGCAGCAGCACCTGAACAACTCGCCGTTAGTTTTCCTGCTTCATGGCGTCACAGGTAGCGGCAAGACTGAGATTTATCTTCGAGTTCTGGGCGAATCTGTGGCTCAAGGCAAACGAGGCATCTGTCTCGTTCCAGAAATTGCGCTCACCCCACAGACGATAGAGCGCTTTGCTTCCCGGTTCCAAGGTCGTGTGGCTGTGATTCACAGTGGATTATCTTTAGGGGAGCAGTTTGATGAGTGGTATCGGATAAAAGAAGGTGGATTTGATGTAGTCATCGGTCCGAGGAGTGCTCTTTTTGCACCTCAGCCAGACCTGGGATTGATTGTTATGGATGAAGAGCATGAGTGGAACTACAAACAGTCTGATAAGTCACCCCGATACCATGCGAGGGATGTGGCTATTAAACTGGCTGAACTCAGCGGCGCTGTAGTTATCTTGGGCAGTGCTACACCTGATGTGGAGACTTTTTACAGGGCGCAGCAAGGGGAGTATCAACTCGTTGAACTCAAAGAGCGTATCACACCTTATGGCCCATCGTCCTTGCCTGAAGTTGAGGTTGTGGATTTAAGAGAGGAACTTAAAGCTGGGAACCGGAGCATTTTCAGTCGCTCTTTGATTGGGGCGATGACTGAGGCTTTGGCACATCATGAGCAGGTAATCTTGTTTCTAAATCGGCGTGGTACGGCAACCTTCATTCAATGTCGGGGCTGTGGCTTTGTTTTTCGCTGCTCGCGTTGTACAGCAGCTCTTACCTATCACGCAGCAATAAAAGAGTTGGTCTGCCATCATTGTCGTTACTCTGGCCCTTTGCCTGTGGAATGTCCTCAGTGTTTTGAGCATAGCCTCAGATTCTTGGGCATTGGTACCCAACGAGTGGAAGAGGAGGTCAGGCATTTTTTCCCGCAAGCTTGTACTCTCCGTTGGGATAGGGATGTGACCTATGGTCGGCGAGCTCATGAGGAACTTTTTACTAAGGTTCGAGCCCATGAGGTCGACATACTTATCGGCACTCAAATGGTGGCCAAGGGACTGGACTTGCCGCAGGTAACATTGGCTGGCGTAATAAGCGCTGATACTGGTTTGAACTTACCTGACTTTAGGGCTGGTGAACGCACGTTCCAACTGTTGTGCCAGGTAGCTGGTAGAGCAGGGCGTGGATTTACACCGGGAAGGGTTATCATCCAGACTTATAGTCCAGAGCATTATGCCGTCCATGCAGCGTCAAGACACGATTATTTAGCTTTTTATACTCAAGAGATAGAGTACCGTCGTAAGTTTGGTTATCCTCCTTTCAGCCAGTTGGCTTGTCTCACTTTTAGCCATACTAACGAGATAGCTTGTCGTAAAGAAGCGCAGAGAATGAGCTGCTTACTTGCTGCCGAAAAAGATAGGAGAGGCATGTCGTACTTAAGGTTAATTGGCCCTGTGCCGGCTTTCGTGCCTCGCGTCAGAGGACATTATCGATGGCAACTGGTTCTTTGTGGGGCTGACTTAGATGACTTCTTGACAGAAATATCATTTCCTCGAGGGTGGGTTGTGGACATCGATCCAGTAGGTATGGTTTAATGAGGTGCAAAATGGCAGTTCGTGTTATTCATGTTTTACCGGACCCTGTACTTAGACAAAAAGCCAAAAAGGTGAGCAAAATTGATAAGTCTGTCCAGCGGCTTATCGATGACATGATAGAGACGATGAGGGCGGCTTCTGGAGTTGGGTTGGCTGCACCTCAGGTTGGTGTACCGCTTAGAGTAGCTGTGATTGAGGTACCAGGCAATGAAGCTATGGTCTTGATTAATCCAGAGATAGTCAAGAGAAAAGGCGAACGCTTGCTGCAAGAAGGCTGTTTGAGTATTCCTGGGTATCAAGGGGAGATCAAGCGTTCAGTTTGGGTTAAAGTCAAAGCGCAGGACAGACAGTGGCGGAACATCCGTCTCAAAGGAGAGGAGCTACTGGCTCAAGTTTTGGAGCATGAAATAGACCATCTAAACGGGGTATTATATATTGATCGTGTGGAAGGGACGGATAAGTTGTGGAAGTTGGCATCTGGGTTAGGCCAGGAAGGACTTTAATTTTCACCTTCGCGGTTTATCTTTGCCATTCCATTTCGACAACAAATCTGCCAGTTAGGCCTTCCAGTTCCACATTATAGAAGCCAGGTGCGCTTTTGTTTATTTTAAAGGCTACCTTCCGGCTTTCACCTGGATTAAGGTCGACCTCTTCGGTACTTTCGACGGAATCCTTTAATTTAAGCGTCATACTGTAAGTGCCGGCAAGTTCTCCGTTGTTGGTTACTATGGCACTGATGACAACATCTTCTCCCTGTTTGACGCGATCTGGAACTATGACCAAATTGCTCACAGAAAAAGTTGCTGGCACTAGTGGTATAACAGTAAATGCACCGCCCCAGCCATCTATCTCTGCGTAATAATCACCTCCGGTATCCTTGGTTACCATGAAAGTAGTGACTTGGCTTGCTCCGGGTGACAACGTTAGATCAATTATATTCTCGACCATGCCGTTGATTCGCAATACCACGCTATATGTGCTTGCTTCTGCTCCATTATTGTATACAATGGCGCTGATGGTTATTTGCTCCCCGGCTCTTACTTGGTTTGGTGTGATGGTCAGATTGCTCACTGAGAAGACAGGTCTTCCGGCATATTGTTGATACGGGCCAGCCATTGGCCCTGGTGCTGGAAATGGTCCGGGGGTGGAGACTGTCCGGGGCATTTGAAACTGTTCCGGCATTGGAAATGCTCCTGGAGTCTGGGTTGGCATTGCTGTTGGATGTCCAATTGGTGGGCTGGCTGAGCCAGGGCCTGACATTGGAGTTGGAATTGGCATTGTTGCTTGTGTGCCTGGTGGTCCTTGCATACCTTGCATGCCTTTAATCGCTGCTGAAGGTTGCTTCTTGCGGGAAGGCATGGCGATAATAGCTATGACGAGTATGATCAATACGACGATTATGGCGCCAATAGTCCACAATACCCATGGTTCGAAAATAGTCCAGAATGATGCTTGCCCAGTTACAGTGAAGACATTGCTTGCGTCACCCAGTTCTACAAGGTTGTCACCGGGCTTATCAGCGGTGATTGTAAAACTTACATTGTCGCTCTGTCCTGCATTTAGGGTTAATTCCTGGCTATCTTTGACTTCACCATTTAACTTCAGCTCTATGGGGAAAGTTGCCTCTGTGTCTTTGGTGTTCGTTATCTTAGCAGTTATGGTAACGGGTTCCCCCACTGCTACAGAATTAGGGCTGATGATTAAGTCTGTCACCTCAAAATCATCCTGGGCATTAACTGAAACAGTAAGGGCCAAGACAAGGAGTAGTATCAATGTTACTGGCAGCACACGAAGCGGTTTTCTCATGCTTGTCTCCTGTAGTCCTTCATGGTTCAGATGCCTAATACTGTACGCCAAAACGGGCTATAAATCAATAGGCCATGCAGAAAAGGCTGTGTTTTGGGGGTTATGAGGCTAGCTATTGTTCGAGGGTAAAGTAAAGGCAAAGATGTGCCATTGTTTTCTTTGTTGGCTGGACCGGTTTTGCATAGGCCTTGGCTAACATTAACTGGGGTATTTAGGGTGTCAATGCTTATACTAGGGGTGATTTTGTATCTGGTGATGGGCTGTGGGTGCTAAATTCCCATCTAAAACGAGACTATTTGGTCATAGATCTGCCTGGGACTAAATTCTTAGAATTCTTTTAAGCGGACTTGGCCGGTTCTATGCAGGCTATTTATCGTGTTTTACCCATAGCCTATCACCATCGGTTATAAACTCTATGGTTCCATGAGTCGAAGTTAGATAGACCCTCTCACTTCCCAGTCGCTCGGTCAATCTATTCACTATTTGGCTGTGAGGGAGACCGAATCTATTGTCAGCACCTACTGATATGGCTGCTACTTCGGGATTAACTGCGGCCAGGAACTCCGCGGATGTAGAAGTCAGGCTGCCATGGTGGGCAACTTTTAATACTGTGCTTTGCAGGCTGGCTCGGTTAGCAATTAGATGCCATTCAGCCTCACGGCCGATATCAGCAGTGAACAAGAAACTCACCTTATTCCAGTTCAATCGTAGCACCCTACCATTATTGTCAATATTATCCGAAGTGCCTTGGAGCAAATGCAATGGAGGATGAAGTACCTCCAGCTTTATTCCGCCTCCTAGGTCGACCTCTTGCCCGGCATTACCTACCTCGTGTTTGATTTCTCTGTTGTCAACTAAGCTGAGCCATTGCTGACAAGTGGTTGAGTTACATACTATCCCGGGATCAATAACCTGTAGCACCTCGTACTTCTGAAGCACTTCTATAAGGCCGGTCATGTGGTCGGCTTGTGGTTGAGTTAAAATCACTAAATCAATAGTCCTGTCCCAGAAAGGTAACTTTTTGCCTAACTCTAGACCTATTGCTTGAGGGCTTGGTCCGCCGTCTATAAGAATGTCCTGACGATTTGGCGTTTGGATAAGGATGGCATCCCCTTGTCCCACATCGAGTATGCTTACATGTAGCTTGTCGTCAGGCATATTTAGAAAGGCAACCCAAACCAAGATAGTGGCAATTAGAAGTGGGTATATGAGCCATTTCTTGGGGAGTTTTAAGGCAAGTCCGGAGGCTCTGCTTACCGAAGGACTTATTTTGAAAGCTGTCAGGTGGAAAAAGGCGACTAATTGCTTTCGGCAGTTGATGGCTGCCATGATTACAGCCAGAAAAGCATAGTAAATCCATATTTGCCAGATGTGGATACTGCTCAACTTGGCTGATGAGAATGGCAGGGCATTGAAGGCTTGTACGACGAGAATGAAATAGCTGAGAAAAAGCCAGGCTATCCAGCCCAGAGCCTGAGCTAAGAATGGCGCTAAAAGCCCTGCCCCGGCGACCAGGGCTGAAGTGATGATTATGCCTGGCAAAGCCAGCAGAGCGAAGAAAGTAGCCGGCAAGCCAACGAAGGAGACAACGTCAAAATAGTAGGTGATGACCGGCCAGGTGGCTAATATGGCAGCCAAAGTAACTGCAAAGCTATCGGCGATAAAATTACATAAAGACGCTGCAGTTCCTTCTCTTCCTATGGTGACCGCTATCCCTTTTCTTGCCCAGGCTTGGAAGTAGGGCGCAAGGAAAATGAGTCCTGCCATAGCCAGGAAGCTCAGTTGGAAGCTGGCATCCCATAGAACTTGAGGCTCAATTCCTATCATCACCGCTGCAGCAAAGGCAAGGGCGGTCGAGGCGCTACGCTGCCTGCCAAGATATTCAGCTAGCAGGAACATACTTCCCATGACAGCGCCACGGACTACGGGCGGATGCATGCCTGTAACCAGAGCGTATAGCCAGATGGCTATAAGAGCCAGCCAAATATAAATGTAATAACGTCTGCCGAAAAGCCAGATACCAGCAGCGACAAGTATGCCTATGACAATGCTGATGTTGAGCCCGGAGATAGCTAGCAGATGGGCAGTTCCGGTTCTCGATAATGCTTGATTCAGAGAATATGGTATGTTGCCTCTTAAGCCGAGGAGAATGCCTTGGGCTAGCGAGGCTTGTGGTTCGGGTAAGGCAAGGATCAGACTCTGGGAAAGGCGATTTCTCAGTGAATAAATCCAGGTCAAAGGCTTAAAACCTTTGCCAGTGTCTAGTATCTCTATTTTGGGATAATTTATAACCGAATAAATTCCTTGACGCGCTAGATAGCCTTTGTAGTCGAAGTCATCAAATTGCGGTGGTGTTTCCAGCTTGCCGGTTACTTTTAATATATCCCCGTAATCATATTCTTGATATCTGGGAACGCGTATTAGAGCTTTTCCTGATATTTCTTTTTTTGCGCCGTTTATTTGTATCTCACTGGCTGAGAGCTGGAGGGTAGAAGTTGTGTTCCTGGCCTCAGGTTCAGTGCACACCATTCCCTCAATTTCTGCCGTTCCCTTGTCGTTGTAGAATTGAAGGTGCTGCTCATTTATTACGGGCAGGCTTGATTGGAGGCGAATGCAACCGCCAAGTAAAGCAAAAAGGCAGAATCCCGCTATAAGCAGTTGCTTCTTATACCGCGATAGGAAAGGGATGAGACACAGGGGAAGAAACCCTATAAAAACAATACCCCAAGGCAGGGTGATTTTCGAGCCCAAGTATATGCCTGTTACCCAGGCGGTGCTGAGGTAAATAAGAGTCACAGTTTTCAGTCCTCTACAGTTATGAAATCTCTTATCCTATCTAAGGTGGATTCACCGATACCCTCGACCTTCAATAAGTCTTCGATTCTGCGGAAAGGTCCATGTTGGCTACGGTAGTCGATAATAGCTTGAGCCCTGTCCGGGCCGATTCCAGGTAAGGCATCCAGCAGCCAGCCTTCAGCCCAGTTTAGGTTTATTCTTTGCGGTTGAGAGCCTTCGCCAGTCCTGGGCACATAAATCTTGATTTTGCCCGTATCTGCGTCTGATATAAGTCCGGCAGCTTGGACAAGTGCCTCTATGGTGTCATCTTCTTTAAAGGGATAGAAACCTGGGTTAGCCACGGCGCCGCCGATGTAAATCTCGCCTTTATACTGAATTGGCGCAGTTTGGGACAGGGAAATCTCGACAGGCCTATGGCTGCTTTGCTTTACTGCAAGCACAATGCCGCCGCTGACGAGGCTGACCAGCAAAAAGGCGATAATGAATAGCCAGTATTTATTTAAATTACTTGACATAACAATCTCCTTGTCCTTACCTTATTATTATAATAGTGGTAAAATTTTAGCACATATGGTGGATTCAAAGTCGATAACAATCAACCGCAAGGCCTATCACGATTACCATATTCTGGAGTGCCTGGAAGCTGGCATTGTCCTTACCGGCACCGAGATAAAGTCGATTCGGGCAGGACGGGTGAACATTCGTGATGCCTATGCTAAACCTGAAGGTGGTGAGTTGTGGCTGGTCAATGCCCATATTGCTGCCTACCAACCTGGTAGTTTCTACAATCACGAACCAAACCGCCCGCGTAAGCTCTTATTGCATCGCCGCCAAATTGACGAACTGGCAGGCATGGTAAATCAGAAAGGTTTGACTTTAGTGCCTTTGAAGTTATATATTAAAAGAGGAACTGCCAAGTTAGAGTTGGGTGTGGCTCGGGGCAAGCGGCTTCACGACAAGCGTGAGGCGATGGCCCGTAGGGAGACGGAGAGGGAAATAGGGCGGGCGTTGAAGAGGAAGGGCTAAGAGCACTTTAAAAACCTGATTTTGGGGGCGTGAGGCTTCGACAGTGGAAGGCCTACAGGATAGCAGGTCGAGGTGCCATCCACCTCGTAAAACAGGTGGCAAAAGACAACTGCCGAAGCAGTTCCAATTGCAGCCTAATTAGGCTGCACATCCAACCTGACCTCACCCCGATGGGTTGGGATTGGGTGACGAAAAGTCGGGGTGCTCCAACCTTGATGTCGATGGAGGTTGGCTAAGATTTATCGACTGGCCTGCCCTGAACTCGGTCAGCAGAGGCTGGCCAGGTGAGATAAAAGAGCTGACTAAGCCTGTAGCAAGTTCTGGCAACCTTCTTCTGGACGGGGAGTTCAACCCTCCCCCGCCTCCACCAGATAATTTAGCGGGCTCCAGTATAGACTGGAGCCCGTTTTGTTTCCGAGTAAATGAGAAAGTAGTAAAACCTGTGTTTTCTGCTATCCTACAAGTATCTTTCCTTTTGGCTTGCTGATTACTTCTCCGACGATGACTGCATCCTGTACACCGGCTTTATGCAGCTTGTTTACCAGTAATTTTGCGGTTTCAGGAGCCAGTACAATCAGTAGACCGCCGGAGGTTTGAGGGTCAAAGAGTATGTCCTGAATGTAATCAGGTACCTGTTTGGAGAATTCCACCATTTTGCCGTAGAACTCCCTGTTTCTACGCAAGCCACCGGGACAAAGCCCTGCCCTGGCAAATCCCTCCACCTCTGCGAAGATAGGGACTGAACTTGGATTGATTTTGATGCCTACACGGCTGTTCTGGACTAGCTGGCAGGCATGGCCGAGAAAGCCGAAGCCGGTTATGTCAGTGCAGGCATGAGCTCCTGTCTCCTGCATCAGTTCCGAGGCCTTCTTGTTTAGAGACGCCATATACTTTGTCACCTTGGCTACTGTCTCTTTGCTGGCTTTGCCGGCTTTCAGGGCAGTGCTTATGATCCCAGTGCCTAAGGGCTTGGTGAGTATAATTTTGTCTCCCACTTTGGCTCCGGAATTAGTTACCATGCGTTCAGGATGCACCGTGCCGGTGACAGAAAGCCCATATTTTAGCTCGGCGTCGTCTATACTGTGTCCACCGACAAGTGTCACACCAGCTTCTTTCATCTTGTCTAGTCCACCCTTGAGTATATCTTTCAGTATGGAGATGTCCAGCTTATTTATCGGGAAACAGACTACATTCATGGCGGTCAGAGGCTTGCCGCCCATGGCGTAAACATCGCTCAGCGCATTGGCGACAGCAATCTGGCCGAAATCGTAGGGGTCATCGACAATGGGCGTGAAGAAATCTATGGTCTGGATGATAGCCAGGTCATCGCTCAATTTGTATACGCCAGCATCATCCAGGCTTTCCATGCCTCGAATCACGTTCTTATCAGGTATCAGGGGCAAGCCGCATAGGACTTTATCCAGGTCACCCGGACCTAACTTGGAAGCTCAGCCGGCTCCGGTGACACTTTCAGTAAGGCGGGGTGGTATCTTTTTGTCCATTTGTGCGTATTGTAGCATTGGCTAGGCGTAGAGGCAATGGAATGTTTTCACCCGCACTTAACCATTCTATTTCGGTATACCTATCCATCTTGGGGTTCTATTCATGTATTCACGGTAGGAATTGCCATATCTTTCCAAGCAGATTCGTTCCTCAGCAAATGCAAGGAAACGCCACAGAAAAATGAGCACAGCAGCAAGCAGTAGGAAGGTCCATGATGCTGAAGCTATGCCTACTCCAATGAGTTGCACGAAAATACCTATATATACTGGATGTCTGGAAAATCGGTATGGTCCTTTGGTGATGGGTTCGCGGGATGGGGTATTGGGCCAGGTCGCATAAGCAACCTCATAGATAATCAATCCTACCAAGCAGACGGCAAGACCTGCGTAAAACCATGCTGTCCCTAGTTGCAGCGGCAAGAAGATGGAGTAGAGTAAGAGGAGACAGCCTACTAGGAACCAGACCCACTTGATTCTCCTATCAGCCGTGTTATATGTGCCATCAGAGACTTTCTTGAAAACGGCCTTCAAATCATATTCTAGCACCAGCCAAACAAGAATGGCGACCCCATGAAGGAACAGGAATGCGGGCATGAAAATCCAGGCATTCCATATCCCTATTTTAAAAACTGGCACAAGCGACATTTTATTCTCTTAGCTTTCTGCGGACACAGATAGAGGCTAGCGCATCACTTTGTAGCGTATTCTAACATTGGCCGAACCGAAGAGGCAAAGACCGGGCATGTATGAATACCTGCCCATAAACCCTCTGCCATTCTGAGCAAAATGAAGAATCTTTGCTAGCTTTGAAACTCGGTCTGAGTATAGTAGAATATCTGTGCATCATGGAGAGTGAACTTCGTCGCCTTCCCAGCGTGGATAAGGTCATTTCTGATGAGCGAATCAAGCAGCTTCGTGAGATTTACCCACATGGCCTGGTTGTGGACTTGGTTCGCCAACGCCTTGAGCAAGACCGCATGGCTATCACGCATGGTAATCCATGTCCTTCATTAGATGATATTGTGGACTTTATCTGTTCTCAGGTACGGGCATTGGAACAGCTCAGCCTGCGCCCGGTTATCAACGCCAGTGGCGTGATACTTCATACCAACTTGGGTCGGGCACCGCTTAGCAAAGAGGCGACAGTTGCTATGGAGATGGTTGCCACAGGCTACTGCAACCTGGAGTTTGACCTTGATAGTGGGGCACGAGGCTCTCGTGATGTTCATATCGAACAGCTTCTGTGTCAGTTGACCGGAGCCGAGGCGGCACTGGTAGTAAATAACAACGCTTCTGCTGTGTTATTGGCCCTCACTGCTCTAGCCAAAAGGAGAGAAGTGGTTGTCTCCCGAGGTCAGGCTGTGGAGATCGGCGGCGGCTTTCGTATCCCTGATGTG
Organism: Chloroflexota bacterium; assembly: GCA_016875875.1. NCBI lineage: Bacteria > Bacillati > Chloroflexota > Chloroflexota bacterium. Next base: position 49,310 of record VGOP01000012.1, read on the forward strand.
ATGAGACAGAGCGGGGCAAAGCTGGTAGAGATTGGCACTACTAACTGTACCTATATTTACGACTATGAGCAAGCGATTAGCCCAAGAACGGCAGCCCTTCTACGTGTCCACGCCAGCAATTTCAGAGTCGAGGGTTTTACGTATTCGGTTACTATTGAGGAGTTGGTGGCGCTTGGCGATAAACATGACATTCCTGTGCTGGATGATGTGGGCAGCGGTTGCTTATTAGACACAACTAGGTTTGGGCTTGGTCCAGAGCCTACGGTGCAGCAGAGCATCTCTCTTGGTATTGGGATAGCTTGCTTTTCTGGGGATAAGCTCGTGGGTGGTCCTCAAGCCGGGGTTATCGTTGGCAAGAAGAGCCTTGTTAATAAGCTAAAACGGCATCCCTTGATGCGGGCACTCCGCATTGACAAAATACGACTGGCTGGTTTAGCCGCAACATTGGTTCATTATCTGAAAGACGAAGCATTGGAGAAAATTCCTGTGTGGCATATGATTTCAACTTCTCTGGATGAGGTGGAAGGACGAGCCAGAGTTTGGGCACAGACTATTGGTGACTTGGCTCAGATGATTGAAGGTGAGACCATGGTCGGAGGTGGCAGCTTGCCAGGGAGCACACTTCCCACCAGACTTGTTGCCATTGGTGAGAAAGGAAGCCACAGAGACTTAGCCCAATCCTTGGCTCAGAGGCTGCGGCACCATGACCCACCAGTTATCGGGCATATCAGCGGCGATGTTTTGCTTCTTGATCCGAGGACTGTTCTTCCTGAGGAAGATGATATCGTAATGAAGGCACTGAGCAATGCAGTTGCTAGCTTGAAATAGTGATAATGTGATTTAGCTCTCTGCTTTTGGCACCAGTTGAACTACGGAAGCTTTTTTAGCTTCCCGATGAACGCGCGGGAGAAGCAAAAAGGATGTTTGTTATAGGCACTGCTGGACACATAGACCACGGCAAATCGGTTTTGATACAGGCACTAACAGGAATAGACCCTGACCGACTTCCAGAAGAGAAGGAACGTGGCATGACCATTGACCTGGGTTTTGCCTGGATGAAATTACCCAGTGGGCAGGAAGTCGGGATTGTTGATGTGCCCGGGCATGAGCGTTTCGTTAAGAATATGCTGGCTGGTGTAGGTGGCATCGATTTAGCCTTGCTTATCGTTGCTGCTGATGAGGGGATAATGCCCCAGACCAGAGAGCATTTAGCTATACTCGACTTACTTGACATAAGAAAAGGTATTGTTGTTATCACCAAGAAGGACCTGGTTGATGAAGAATTGTTGAGCCTGGTCAGGCTTGAGGTTGAGGAATTGATAAAGTCGACGGCTTTGGCTGAAGCTCCCGTCCTTGCTGTTTCTGCGGTGATTGGTGAGGGGCTACCAGACCTAGTCGCAACTATCGACCGGATTTTAATATCTGCTGAGCCAAGGAAAGATATCGGTAGGCCTAGGCTTATAATAGATCGTGCCTTCACTATAGCTGGCTCCGGCACTGTAGTCACTGGAACATTGGTTGATGGCTCGCTGTCGGTGGGGCAGGAAGTTGAGGTAGTCCCTCCGGGGCTCAAAGCCAGGCTGCGAGGACTGCAAACTCACAAGACTCGCATTGATGTTGCTAAACCGGGCAGTCGTGTAGCAGCCAACTTAGCTGGAGTGGCTATTTCTCAGTTGGAGCGTGGTGATGTGCTCACCTCTCCAGGCTGGTTAATGCCGACAGCGAGAGTGGATGTAAAGCTTCGCATGCTCTCAGGCCTCAAACATACTCTGCGTCATGGTTCTGCTGTTAGCTTTTTTACAGGTGCTGCCGAGATTATAGCCAAAGTTCACCTGCTGGAGAAAGAGAAACTAGATTCTGGAGACATTTCCTGGGCTCAACTCGCCTTGGCTAAACCAGTGGCATTGGTTAAGGGTGACCGTTTCATTATCCGTTCACCCATGGATACCTTGGGAGGTGGTCAGATTGTTAATTCGCACGCTCCGAGACATCGTCGATTCCGCCCAGCAATTATCCAGAGCCTGAAGGTTAGGGGAGAGGGTGCGGTAGAAGATGTCATAGTTGCTACTCTGGAGGCGAATCGACCCCTAGAATTAGAGAAACTGACAGTTCAATGTAATCTGGCAAATGACGAAGCCCATAAGGTTGTTGATGAGCTCATTAAAAAAGGAAGGATTGTGGCGGTAGGGCATGGAGGACAAAATCTTCTTTTTACCAGTTCTGGTTGGGAACGATTGACTAGAAAAGCAGAAGCTGTAGTAGAAAGTTATCATCGCAAATTCCCGACTCGTTCAGGCATGTCTAAGGGCGAGCTTAGCAGTAAGTTAAAGCTATCGCCAAATTCCCCAGCTTTACAAAGGCTTTTCGATGACGGTGTTCTAGTTGAAGAGGGGGCAGCTGCCCACCTTCCTTCTTACCGAGTTAAACTTTCCCCGCAGCAGCAGGCAAAAATTGATGCTTTCCTTCTTGTTCTAGGCCAGAATCCTTATTCTCCGCCTGGTGATATAACACTCGAACCTGACCTGCTCAATTTGCTTATCGAACAGCAACAGGTGTTAAAGGTAAGCGATGGTGTGGTCTTTTCTGTCTCTGCCTATAACGAAATGGTGGATAAAGTTATCGCTTATGCCAAGGCAAAAGGTAAAGTGACCCTCGCCGAAGTACGGGATATGCTGGGCACCAGCCGTAAGTATGCCCAAGCACTTCTAGAATATATGGACGAGAAAAAGCTCACGCGCCGGGTCGGTGACGAGCGGATACTAAGGTAACTAATACTGTTTTATTAGTTGATCGTTGTCCTCAAAGAAATACCAGGAGCCATTATATTCTGAGTTTATAGGGCAGGTTTTAATGACGCTCCACATCCCATTGCCTATATACTGAGCGGTAAAAGTCGGTTGGGCGTCCTCATACTGAGGACAACTTGGGCTAACTCAGCCGGTTCGCCTGGTGGGCACTCGACAATAGGGGCTAATCTTCTTTGCTGCAGCTATCACTTGGTCCATCGTGTAGTGTGGTGAATCGGAGGCTGGTTTCAGCTGCTGTTGAGCATCTGTGCTTGGTGGTGTTGAAGGTGGAGATGCTCCCCCAAAGATAAAGCTGCTGCCAAACCAGTTAGATGTTTGCCCTTGCAGACCTGTACCAATAGTGTAGAGGATTGCTCCGATGAAAATGATAGTGGCTATGAAGATAAGATAGCGACCAATCTGACCTGCAGGTTGTGGCACCATCCTTTCCCTTCTGGCTCTTTCCTTTTGGCGGGCTTCTTTGACTTTGTTAGCTGAAGGCTTTGTCAAATGTGTTTGCTGGTATAGCTTTCCGCCGCAATTGGTGCAAAAGCCGGATAAGTCTCTAGTAGCAGCACCGCAGTGGTGACATCTGTATTCGAAACGTTGGCCACAAGTGTTGCAGAGCTGTTGCCCTACGGGAATTTGTGCGCCACATTTTGGACATGGGAACGCTTGTTGCAACTTATACTCCGTTTCTCCTTGTTTAGATGTTACCGCGTCATCTGAGTCTGATGCAAGTGCATCTGAAATTAATTATATACCTAGCCGAAGTGAAATAGAAAAACATTGTGTGTCTGCAACATTTTAAAAGCCATTTCCTGTTACTTGTATAGCGATATGCAATGAGGTGCGTATGGTACTTATGTCTCTTAGGTTCGTGGTACCTAAGTGTCTCGTTGAAACAGTACCAATTCATCATGTTTTGTTGAGGATGCTATGTGAAAATAAGGATGTAGATGCCGAGCCAACGGGAACAACAATTTATGGTAAGGAGGGAGACATGAGCAAAAGTAAGAAATTCTTGGCTATCCTCAAAGGTGACAAGAAACTGTTGGGGATGTTCGGTGGCATCGTTATTGATGCCGCTGTTCTTACCGCCATTCTAGTCACGGCCTGTGTTTGGTATTTGCCGTAACTCCCAGATGCCGGTAAATTCGGAACTACAAAATGGGCAAAGAACTTATCAGTGTTATCAGCGGCTTCTTATTCGTAGCTCTGCTTTTTTGGGCTTTTGCCTGGTATTTGCTTTAGTGGCTGTTTAAGCCAGGAATGCTAGCTGTTTCATTACCCTGTGTCCTCGAAGGCAAAAGCTCGTTTCAAACTATCCTGTAACTCTGCTGGAATCTTCTCTGGAACCACCTGGAATATTTCCAAGAGTATGTTGTCGGGGGCCATGGCCATAATATATTTCATGAAGCTATAGTCTTTGGCCTGCCCTTGGAACTGGAACCCCTTATTCTTCATATGTTCTATCAGCGCATCAAGGTTATCGGTCTGGATGCCCAGGTGGTGATAGGGCCCACCTCTGCCCTCCCGTGGCGGCTGGTCGTAGATATTTAGCCTGCCTGTGCCAATGGCGAGCATCATATTTCGGGCGCCAGCTATCACTGTATCGAACAGTATCTGGGCATTGAACATCTCCTGCCAGAATCTAAGCGTGGCCTTAATGTCCGAGGCAAAGATGTGAGTGTGTTGGAGTTGTACCTTCATAAGTCTCCTCTCGTACGCTTGCTGTCAGTGTATGTTGAAAAGGTGGCGGGAGCGTATGGGAGTCGAACCCACCAGAGACATTTCTGATGCCTCTCGACGGATTTGAAGTCCGCGAAGCCCACCGGGACCCAAACGCTCCCCAATCCGTATATAGGTTACCACTTGAGGCAGAAACTGCCCTCTTTTGTGCTAGCAGATAACATAATACCAAATTCACGCAAAACACGGAATCGCCGTCAGACTCGCAAAATCAAATTTGCTATAATTGCATTGCTTTGGAGCTGAAGTTTAGGTACAGGTCTTTAAGTCTGCCCTTAATGACACCGAAAACAGTCATTTCCTTTTGAGGGGAAAGGTGTAGGAGAGGGTTGCTAGACAAATTGTTAGCAGATGCGGATGGGATTAATGCAGTGACATAGCTTTGGGGATGATGTAAAATTGAGCTTGGAGCTGGAGCTAAGGGGGGAAGATGGAGCTATATATTTTAACTGGGTCAGGAACAAAGGCGATACCAGTGCTTAGGAAGGCAGGTAGATGGGTTGAAGCTAGTATGCTTGAATATCTGGGTATGGCAGAGGGAGCAACGGTGGAACAAGTTGCTGCTGCCATGAATTTTGAGCAAAAGACAGCATATGACAAGTTAAGGTCATTGAGTGCCAACAGATGGGTCTGGCGTAAGACAACCAAACTGGTGCAGTTCTAATTCAGTCGAGAGTGATTTTTGAATTGATGACGATTATGGTTCAGGGAGTACGCAGATGATGGTGAGAAGGCGTTGCCCTTATTGTCGGGGGCAGGGTGCGGTGCCAGGGCCTGCTGGGCCTTCTGCTCCAGCCGAGCCATGCCCGGTATGTAATCAGAGGGGCTACAATCTGGTGCCGGGTGATGCTGCGCTCTGCAGTTGCTGTCACGGCAGTGGACGTGTGCCCGCTGGTGGCGGGAACTGGCAGCCATGTCCTGATTGCAGTGGCATTGGCTCCATGTGGTGATAACACTAGATGGATTAGCTGGGGAATCATGGTTATGGCGGCAGTGAAGATTTTGTGCTGGAATGTCAATGGAATCAGGGCAGTAAGGGGTAGAGGGTTTTTAGAGTGGCTGTATAGGGAATCGCCAGATATTCTTTGTCTTCAGGAAACGAAAGCACATCTTGAACAGCTCGATAAGGATTTGCGTGAACCATACGGCTATCACACCTACTGGAATTATCCGGAGAGAAAAGGCTATGGTGGGGTTGCCACCTTTACAAAGACTAAGCCTGCCAATGTGAAATATGGCTTTGAAGGCGTGGGTGTCGATTTGGAGGGAAGGGCCATAATAACTGAATATGCTGATTTCCTTCTAATGAATGTGTATTTCCCGAACGGGAAAATGGGTGAGGAGCGGTTGAAGTACAAGATGGATTTCTACGAGGCTTTTCTCAGGTTTGCGGATTCTCTGAAAGCAAATGGCACCAGACTCATTATTTGCGGTGACTTCAACACCGCTCATAAGGAGATAGATTTGGCCAGGCCGAAAGAGAATGCGCATGTCTCGGGATTTTTGCCTGTGGAGAGGGCCTGGATGGATAAATTTGCGGCTCATGGTTATGCTGATACGTTTCGCTATTTCAATAACGAGCCTAATCAATATACATGGTGGGATATGAAGACTAGAGCTCGGGAGAGAAACGTGGGTTGGAGAATCGACTACTTCTTTGTAACAGAAAACCTATTGCCCGCGGTTTCAGATGCATTTATAATGCCTGAAGTAACAGGCTCCGACCATTGTCCTGTCGGAATAATATTAAAGCAGTAATCTAAAGTAGGTGGCACATAAACCTTAGCGTTGGTGTGCCTGCAATCGTTGTGGTGCTGGTTGTTTCGGCTAAGTTGTCAATGTTCCGCCGTCGACAACAATGGTTTCTCCGGTCACGTAGCTAGACGCATCGGATGCCAGATAAAGCATGGCCCCGACGATTTCATCAGGGTCACCTATGCGTCGCATCGGTACTCTCTGCAAAAGCTCTTCTTTATACTCCGGCACTACTTCAAAGATAGAGTCGCCAAGGCGCGTGTGTATGTGGCCGGGAGCTATAGCGTTCACCCTTATATTATATTCGGCCAATTCCTGGGCCATAATCTTCGTTGCCATGATTAAAGCAGCTTTGCTTATGGAATATACACCTATATTAGGTTCATGCCTGAAGCCAGCCACAGAGGCAACGTTAATAATCGTACCGCCGCCATGCTCCTTCATTACCCTAGCCACTGCTTGACTGAGAAATATCACCCCTTTCAGATTTAGATTCATTATTGAATCCCAGAGCCGTTCCTCTAGTTCCAGCATCGGACTCATGGCTGGGCTTGTACCGGCATTGTTCACCAGGATGTCAATTTTGCCGAACTCCTGGCAAACTGTGGTGACCAGGTTCTTTATTTCCTTTAGCCTACCTACGTGTGCTGATACTGGTAGGGCTTTTCTTCCTAATCCTCTTATCTCGGCAGCTACAATCTCAAGATCGGGTAATTTCCGGCTGGCAATGGCAATGTCTGCACCAGCATTGGCAAAGCCAAGAGCGGTGGCTTTACCTATGCCACGGCTGCCTCCAGTTACCAAGGCCACTTTACCTTCCAAAGAAAAATTTGGTTTTGTCATTCTTTTACCTCGCTTATAGATTCAGAGCATGCCTTGCCTAGGTCTGATGCGGTCATCAATAGCCATTATTGAAGGTCATAAGAACAGGAATAGACTGATATCAACAAACGATTGTATCAAGTTTCAGGTAAAGAGGGCAATTGTTATCACAGGCTATATTCAGGCTAGCTTATTACGGCTGGACTTTATTTGACAACGACGGTGAGGTTGAATGTCCACTCGCCCTTCTCGCCGCCTTCCCAAGGTCGGCTATATTCCAAAGATAGTGTGCTGGTGCCCTTTTTTAGCGCTTTGAAAGTCCATACCTCTTTGCCTGGTGCGCCTACAAGCCCCTTGGCGTCAGGAGCTACAAACTCGTGGCCTGTTTGTTGTACTACTGTTTGGTCACTGATTTGCGCTGATTCAGACCACTTGAAGCCGGTTGTAGCATTGGAGCATAGTGTTACTGTAAATGTATCTCCAGCAGCAACATTTACTTCTTGGCTGATGTCCTGTTGTTTCCCGAAGTCGTCACAGGAAACCTCTATTGATGTTCCTGTGGATGGAGCGCAAGATGCCAGCCACAATGATATGGTGAGCAAGGCAAATGATGCAATTATTCTTAGCTTCACTTTGTTTTACCTCCTGCTTTTGTTTAGTCTGTTGACGCTCTGCTATATTATAACCCAGATAGTCTCACTTTGTTTAGTCACGGGTCATCGGCCGGTTTCCTCCTTCAGTTTACTAGATTATAAGCCCAGCCAAGCCAGAATAGAATAAACGTTAGGCGAAATGTTACAATATTTGTCGGTTTCATATCTGGGGGAGTGTCGGAATTGGCAGACGAGCATGACTTAGGATCATGTGCCGCAAGGCGTAGGGGTTCGAGTCCCCTCTTCCCCACCAATCGTATCAATAGGTAGAACTCTTAATTTATCTTCGTATTTCCCGTTTGGCGCTAACGGCAACGTGTAATTGATCACTATTTCCCGCCCGTTAACTACTATGCTCTCTATGAAGGTCTTTAGAAAGCCTTTCACCCTACTCACCTCAGTATCTTGCAAAATCCACCTTAAATCAGTTACGTAGGACTTCACCATCTCAATATCGACCTGTGTCGCTCCCTCAGCGGATATTTCAGCCTCTATTAATACCCTTGATTTGGAGAGTTCATCCTGCCTGGTTTTTAACTCTCTAATCCTAGGTGCCAGTTCATCCAAGCCAAGCTTTCCGGTCTCCAGAACATCGTAGAGCCGCGCTAACCTGTTCTGAACATCCTTTAGCTGCGAATCAATAGTTTTTAACTTATCTCCTAGCTCGCCTGCTTGAAGTTTCAAAACATCGTTCATGGTTTCAACCATATCTTCAATGCTGGCATCAGACAATATTCTTGTGAGTATTTGATCAACTACCGCCTCTTCAAGCTTGTCCTTGGGCAACATTATTTGGGCGCAAGCATCCTTTCCCTGCCTGTAGCTTCTAGAGCACATATAGTAAAAATATTTGCCTGACTTGGCGCTATGGCCGGTCATCGCACTGCCACAAGCACATCGCAAGACCCCGCTCAAAAGATAGAAGCTCGAGACTTTCCTGGGATGGGTCATTTTGGGGCCGCGTTCCTTCATCTGGCTCTGTATGAAATTGAAGGCCACTTCATCAATTATGGCTGGCCATGCATTCTCTATTCTTACAGGTTTATCACCACGTTTAGCAGCGGCGAAACCATTTTTACCTCCCCATACTAGCGTTCCGCAATAAACCTCGTTGGTGAGGATTTTATATACTGTGGTTCTGCTCCAGCGCTTCATCGTCATTGTCCTGAATCCATCGCTGTTCAATGACTTGGCAATTTCCTTGCAGCCTTTCCCAAATTGAGCCATTTTAAAGATCGAGCGTACAACTTTGATAGGTGCAGAATCATCTGGCTCAGGCTCAAGCTTTTTTCTTGTCTTGCCTTTATCATTCACCTCTACCGCTCTGAATCCATAAGGCGGTATGCTCCCATTATAAAAGCCGCGTGTGGCATTTTCCCTCATGCCTCTTCTAATGTCCTGTCCCATATTTGCGCTATAGAACTCATCCATACACTCAATTATTCCCTCCAGCAACTGTCCTTGAGGGCTATCACCGGTTGGCTCATTGATAGATATTACCTGAATGCCTTTGTTTCTGAGCAAGGCCTTATACGTTACTGAATCCATTCGGTTCCTGGCAAAGCGATTAAGTTTCCATACCAGGATAGCCTGAAAAGGCGGCTGTTTCATCTTGGCGAGAGCAATCATCTCTCTAAACGCAGGTCTGTCACAACTTCTCCCGCTTTCAGCCTCATCGACGAATTCTCGCACGACCTCGTGACCGCTTTTCGCTGCATATTCTCTCAACGACCTCAATTGAGCAGACAGCGACAGGTCCACATCTTGTGCGTCTGAGCTGACTCGCGCATAGATAACTACTTTCATTTTGTGGCCTCCTTGTAAAGATTGTAACCAACACAAATATTATATCAAAAATTAATGCTACTATCACAGAGGAAATACTAATACGAATAATCGATGCATCGAAAATGCTCTATATAATAGTATTCATCTGTGGACACCTGGGGCTAGATAAATTTTGGGGTATTTTGAAATATGGTAAGACTCAGGCATTGCCTAAGTGCGTTTCAACATATCTCGCGTTTGCTGCTCTATTCTAGTTTTCGCATCGCTAAGCGTACGAATTCCGCGATCATTCGCAATGTCAACTAATAGTTGAGAAATGAATTGCATCTGGTCGCTATTTAATGTCTCAAGATACTCTCTTAGTTCCTCACGGTTCCTTGGGATATCAATGCGTTCTACCACTACTGGTTGCACCACTTGTATCACCTCAGTCTTCTTCCGTTCTATTTCAGCTTCAAGCTCACGCTTTTGCCTTAGCAATGTACTATTCCGTTTCTCCAATTGAGCCAGCTCTTGCCGTCCTTGGGTAATTCTGTTTTCCAGAACACCAATATCTTTCTCCCTACGCTCTTTTTCGCGCTCCAAAGCGCCGATATCAATGCCTTCTTGCTCTCTCACACGGTGAATATCCCGGAGGCTGACTCTGAGTATACGTGCAATTTCACGTGTTGTCTTGCCCTCAGCTAGCAGTTTCTTTATCTCTGACGTCTTGTGAATCATTTTCTATTATACTGATACCATTGATACCGTCTCATATCTGCTGTCTTATCTGTGTCGTCTTACCTATGATTTCTACGTTGATACCATTGATACCGTTGATACCATTATATAGTTATTGAATTAAAAATCCTACTTAGATTTACACTATGCTGCCATTTATTAGTAGATTTGTATGCTGAACAAAAAGATTTCCTAATAGATGTCAATGGCCATTCATTTGACCTCCTTGTGACTCTGAGATAGACTATTTCTGGGAGATGGCCATGGCTTCTACAGGCTGAGGAGCTTTGGCTGCCTCGTTCGTCCTGTAA
>VGOP01000013.1 GCA_016875875.1 Chloroflexota bacterium
TACTCAAGCCAGGAGTGCATTATATTGAAATTAAGAAGGACTGGAGCAATATCACTGATGTTATAAGGCAGATAGAGGATGTGGAATTTTGTGAGCAGATTGCTGATAATGCCTATCGGGATATTGTTGAATCAGATTTATACACATATCGCAATTTTGTCCAGATAGTCCTTAGTCATGTTAAGAGTGTACATCAGCACATGTCTATCAATAATCCTGATGACTCGCGTTATTTGAAGCTATTGGAACTTCGTGAGAGATTTCCTCTTATTTTTTCACCAGTTGCCTTTTCAATTGCATATCTCAAAGACGTTGTTTATAAGTGCCTTTTGAAGCTAAACTTATATGAAGATTACAAAAGAATCGAAGCTATATTTAAGAAGACGATGATGAAAAATTATGTTTAGTTACTCAGGTAGATAGACCGGTGCCCACATCAATTATAAGATGGGTAGGTTCACGAGAATACAGGAACATGTGAGGTTCGTGTGAGATGAGCAAAACAAAGATGAACTTGTATGTAGCTCTGGGCTATGCTTCGTCTGTGGCTAAGCGTATAGTGATTGGTGAAATATCAGTAGTCTCGTTGTATGAATACTTGAAGTTATACTTGATACGGCGGATATCATCAATTTATAAAGTGATTACCAAGAGAAAATATCCTGAACTGATGGTTTCGATAAGAGTATGTTCTCCAGATGAGGCAACTGCTGTAGACCAATATTGGGGTGAATATACGGTTAATTCACTTCCCTTCTCAACACGATGGGAATCTCAAAAGTATTACGAGTGGCTGATTGAAGAATATCCATTATTAGCTGAGTTTATGGATTTTGGTAAAAAACGTGATAACCAGGTAGTCCTTGACTATGGATGCGGACCTGGAAACGACATATTTCGACTTCTGGTTCTCAACAATGCCAAGAAGGTAATAGGCGTGGACGTATCCTTGAAAACGCTGAAACTAGCGAGACAGAGGTTATCACTATACAAAATCAATCCTGAAAGATTAGAGTTAATTCAATGCTCGGATTCGGTTGGCTCTCTGCCAGTAGACAGCGAGAGCATTGACTATATCAATTGTGTCGGAGTTTTGCACCACATGACTAAGCCGGAGAAAATCCTTGGTGAATTTTTCAGGGTACTTAAGAAGAACTCTACGGGTAGTATTATGGTTTATAATCAGAATAGTATTTTCTTCCACGTTTATATCGCTTATCTGCTTATGGTAATTGAGAACAAATTTAGTGGAATGTGTGTGAAAGATGCTTTTGCCAAAAATACTGACGGCCCAAATTGCCCCATTTCAAGATGCTACAGGCCAGATGAATTCATTTCAATTTGTAGAAACACGGGCTTTGAAGTTAATTATGTGGGAGGTTATTTCCATCGCATGGAGCTGCATTGGTTAAGAAAATTTCGCCAGAAGGCCTTAAAAAATGAAAGCTTAGCACAAGAACACACTGAGTTCTTAAGTAAATTGAAATACGATGAAAGAGGATACCCTAAATTTGAGCGGAGGCATGCTGGAATTGGAGGAGTGTATAAAATTTTCAAAAGGTAGGAAACAACTTATCTAATGTGCGGAATAGCTGGAATATTCAACACAACATTGAATATCTATCCTGATTTAGAAGCGCATTTGCAGGCTATGAACCAGATTCAGGCTCACCGAGGTCCAGATGCTGATAAAACATGGATACATCCGGACGGGTTTACAGGCTTTGGTCACAGGCGTTTGGCGATTATCGATTTGAAAACAGGCGCCCAGCCTTTAGCCGATGGACAAAACGTTATATGCTACAACGGAGAAATATACAACTACATTGAACTGAAAGAGCAGCTAGAGGGATTTTATAACTTCAAAACCCAATCGGACACCGAGGTTATCTTAGCTGCCTACAAAAAGTGGGGCACCGACTGTGTTAATCATTTGAGGGGAATGTTTGCCTTCGCCATCTGGGACGAATCGAAAAAACAGCTATTTTGCGCTAGGGACCGTTTTGGCATAAAGCCTTTTTACTATACCATCGTTGATAATATATTTTATTTCGCCTCGGAAGCTAAAGCACTGCTGCCATTTTTGTCAGCAATAGAGACCGACCTTAATGGTTTGAAGGATTATTTTGTATTTCAATTATGCCTCGGCGATAAAACGCTCTTTATGAATATAAAACAACTCTTGCCGGCACACATTCTGACGGTTAGAAATGGTCAGCTAACCACTAAAAAATACTGGGAGGTAAATTATACCTTAGACTGGGAGCGTACTGAGCATTATTTTCACCGTCGGGTGAGAGAGCTCCTTGAAGACTCGATACGTTTTCATTTAAGAAGCGATGTTCCAATCGGCGCCTATTTGAGCGGCGGCATCGATTCAAGTTTAGTAGCGACGCTGGCCAATAAATACCGGAGGCAAAATGATTTCAAGGTCTTCCATGGCAAATTCAGTCTCGGCAAAGAGTATGACGAGTCGGAATATGCCAAAGAGGTGGCGCAGAAACAAAAGTTCAATCTACTTGAGATAGATATAAAGAGCAATGATTTTATTGACAATGTAACGAAGGTCATTTATCACTTGGATTACCCTGCTGCAGGGCCGGGTTCGTTTCCCCAGTATATGGTCTCTCAGTTAGCCGGCAAAAATTTAAAGGTGGTTCTAGGAGGGCAGGGTGGGGATGAAGTCTTCGGGGGGTATGCTAGGTATTTGCTGGCTTATTTCGAGCAATGTATTAAGGGTGCGATTGATGGTACCCTTCACAGCGGAAAATTCATAGTTACCTATGAGTCCATAATTCCAAATCTTCGCACCTTGCAAGAATATAAACCACTAATGAAGGAATTCTGGAGCGACGGCCTTTTTGAAGATAGGGACAGGCGCTATTTCAGATTGATTAGCAGGGCCAATACCTTAAAGGAAGAGGTCAATTGGAAAGTCCTGGAGCCTTACTCTGCATTTGAAACGTTTAAGAAGGTATTCTGGAGTGAGAATGTGGAAAAGGAGTCATACTTCGACAGCATGACTCACTTTGATTTCAAAACCTTATTGCCGGCATTGCTGCAGGTGGAAGACCGAATGAGTATGGCACATGGACTGGAGTCGAGAGTTCCCATTTTAGACCATCCCCTCATTGAGTTTGTGGCGACTGTCCCATCGAACATAAAATTTCAAAATGGTGAGCTAAAGCACCTATTAAAGACAACTTTTAGCGATATTCTCCCACCAAAGATTGTTAACCGAAAGGACAAGATGGGCTTTCCCGTTCCATTTGATGAATGGATGAGAGGAGATATTCGTGAGTTTATATCTGACATTTTTTCAAGTAAAAAAGCTCGCCAAAGGGAATATCTAAACCCTGAATTTGATATCAGCTCTCTAATTTCTAAAGAAGATAGGTTTAGCCGTAAACTATGGGGGCTTTTATGCCTAGAATTATGGCAGCAGGAATTTCACGATAAGGCAAATTACTATCAAAAGATGACGAAGGAAACATGCAAACAGGCGTTTCCCCCTTAAAGGAGAGTGGAAATGGACATTTTAATTACCGGTGGCGCTGGATTTATTGGTTCACACATAGCCGATAGATTGCTGGCTGAGGGGCATAAGGTATTGGTGATAGATAATTATCAGACTGCAAGGAGAGATAATTTAGTCCCTCACCAGAATCTAACAGTGGTCGAAGGAACCATTGCTGATAAGAAATTGGTGGACAAACTGTTTCATGAATTTCAGCCAGAGCAGGTAATTCACGCTGCAGCTTCTTTTAAGGACCCTAATAACTGGCTGGAGGATGCAATTACCAACGTGGTGGGGACAATTAATATCGTAATGGCTTCAAAAAATTCGAATGTTAGAAGATTGATTTACTTTCAGACGGCTCTATGCTATGGATTAACGCCATTGGAACAACCTATAACCTTAAAACACCCTTTGTTTTCCGGCAGCTATGCTGGAGGCAGCAGCTACGCTATAAGTAAGACCGCCGGCGAACAGTACATTGAGCTGAGCGGATTGGACTTTATTTCATTCCGTCTGGCGAATGGCTATGGGCCGAGGAACATAACTGGTCCGCTGCCGACTTTTTATCAACGGCTAACAACAAATAAGCCATGCTTTGTGATGGATACGCGGCGAGATTTTATTTACATAGACGATATCGTTGAAGTTGTCATGAAAGCCTTAAAGGGTGCTGGAAGTGGAGGATACTATAATATTTCCACAGGCTCGGATTCTTCGATTAAAGAGCTCTTTGATGCCACCGTAAAGGCATTGGGCATTAAGTTGGATAAGGAAGTCGAGGTGCGTTCACGGGGACCAGATGATGTATATTCGATTTTGTTAGACTCTTCGAAAACTAAACATGATTTCGGCTGGGACGCTAAAACCCCACTGGAAACCGGTGTCAAAAAAACGATTGAGTGGTATAAAACACACGGCGTAAGCCAGACCTACACCCACTTGAAATCCGCCGAGCCAAAGAGATAATGGACGCTGTGACCAAAAGCTTTGATAAGGCAAATATTCTTGTTATAGGTGGTGCTGGATTTATCGGCAGCAATCTGGTTGAAACACTACTCCAGTCATCAAAAACCGTAGCGATTACAATCGTTGACAATCTTCTTTCCGCGGAACGAATAAATGTTCCGGACAATATCCGGGTCGATTTTATCGAAGGGTCAATCACTGATGATAAAATATTGTCTCGTATCAAAGATGAATTTGATTATGTCTTTCATTTGGCAACTTATCACGGCAATCAAAGTTCGATTGTTGATCCGCTAGCTGACCATGAGAACAACACTTTAACAACTCTAAAGTTATACGAACATATCAAAGATTTCGAAAAAATTAAAAGGGTAGTTTACTCATCTTCAGGTTGTTCCGTAGCCAAGAAAACTTACGGAGATGCTGTCGCTACGACCGAAGCCGACCCAATAGAGATAAAACAGGATAGCCCTTATTCCATTTCTAAAATTATCGGGGAATTCTATTCAGTCTATTATCATAAGCAGCATAATCTTCCGACTGTACGAGCCAGGTTTCAAAATGTGTACGGCCCAGGTGAGATTTTGGGTGCAGGTAAATGGCGTGGCACACCAGCAACGGTGTGGCGCAATGTAATTCCCACCTTTATCTACAAAGCATTGAAGGGAATCCCTTTGCCCGTTGAGGGTAAGGGTATTGCTAGCCGAGATTTCATATTCGGTGAAGATATATGCCGTGGTTTAATAGCCTGTGCAGCAAAAGGAAGGTCTGGTGATGTTTATAATCTTGCCAGCGGTAAAGAAACAACAATACTTGAGTTGGCATCTTTAATTAACGGATTAACGGGTAATAATGCCAACCTTGAATACTTGCCAAAGAGGCCGTGGGATAGTTCAGAGAAGCGTTTTGGAAGTACTTTCAAAGCTAAACAAGAACTTGGTTTTGAAGCAATCGTCGGGCTTAAGGATGGACTGGTAAAAACAATTGAATGGACAAAAGATAATTTGCATATAATCGAGGCGACAATTGCCAAGCATGATGACAAGATGCGTAAATACCTGACTGAAACGGGATTAGCATCCATATAGTCCGACTTTTCCGAACTATGAATCAAACGTCAGCAGTCATGGCAATTTGATCACACATTGTTTTATGAATCATCGATTACAGCTTTATACAACGCTTCAATCCGGTTAGCTATAATATTCCATGCGAATTGCGTCTCAGCTAACACCCGTGCCTGCTTACCCGTCTCTTGTCTTAATCTCTCATCTGCGAGGACTACACTCAGGGCATGCCTCAATTGCATCCTGTCATATGGAACCACATATCCCGCCTGATAGCTCTCCACCCAGTTTGCTAGACCACAGCGATTTGTAACAATTACCGGAATGGAGCAGGCGCATGCCTCTAGAGCTGTAATGGGTCCTACATCAGAAAGTGAAGGTGCAACATAAACATCAGCATCTAAATACGCGGTGAGCTTTTCCCTCCCGTAGAGAGGCCCTGTAAATAAAATTTCGTTGTTAATCCCAAGAGCGGTTATCAATTGCATCAGGACAGACAGATATCCATCATCAGGTCCCACAATCGCCAGTTTAGCATCAGATACTTCCTTTACCAGCTCGGCAAATGACTCGACTAGCAAATCTGGGCCTTTTATTTTATGTATTCTGCCTAAATACAGAATCACTTTCTGTTTATCACCTATGCCATATTTTTTCCTGAATCGTCCTTTTTGCGGCAGCTTTCGGAACTCAGACAAGTCTATCCCATTAGGAATAATTTCTATTTTATCTTGGCTCACACCCATGGTCTTATATTGCTCCGCTTCCACTTCTGTAACAGCAATGATTTTGGACGCATTCCTCAAAAGCCTATAACCATAAATAGCATCGTAAACCCGTTTTACTCTCTGCAAAGCTATCATTCTGGGTAAGGACCCCTGAGCTTGCAGAAGGTAGGGTACGTTGCCTTTTTGGGCATAATGGGCAACTACAGGCCCCTCAAAAGTCCTGAAGTCATGTATATGTATTACATCAAACTCTCTGAGTCTATTTCTTGCTGTTTTAACCAGGGACGGGCTTAAGAAGAAGGCGCGATAGTGCATAACATAGGGGAAATAGTGTACTTCTATACCGTCGACTACCACTAGCTCGCTTTTGATTTTTTTCTTCAGGTCTAAAGTGTTTGCCGCCCACACTTCAACACTGTGCCCTCGCCTAACAAGCTCCCTGCTGATGTAGTAGGCAGCTTGAGTTGCTCCACCAGCGAAACTGCGTGGCTGCGGTGGAAAGATGCCACATATCTGTAAGGTCTTCATTTTTCGTTTTGATAGGGTAACAGCACTTGGGCGCCCCCATTATTGTAGATTCTGTTTTCATCATTGACAAGCTGAGGTAAGCCCAGGATGGCATCGAAGCCGATGCTCTGCCTGGCGGCATATACAGTAGGGAAAGTCAGCATCCTGTTATCAGTGTTCCAGGCTCTAAAGTAGATATAGCACGGAAAAGTCATGTCCTTGAGATCAGCGGGAAATGGGGGCATCCTGATAGTGCCACGCTCAACTATATTAGCAAGCGCTTTTTCATCTCCCCAGTAATCAGGAAAGGCAAGCATTCCATGATAGTCAACATAGATAGGACAGTCATCGGCCTTAAGTTTTGAAAGCCAAGTAGCTGCGGTGATGTCTTGTGTCACAAAAACCGTGTTTAAATCCATCCGATGGCTGGACAACGCTATAGAGTAGGGCATGTCGATGAAATACGTGGTTTTGCTTTTACTCAGCTCGAAAACCAAGCCACTGTTCAAGATAAAGTATGGTATCAATATCATGAGGATGGGAAATCGAAGAAGCGCTAGACTATCATGTCCTGACCTAGAGAGTACGCAGCTTTTTCGGAATACCCCAACTAACTTAGCTATACCTTGGGCAACGGCTTCGCCACCGAATATGAACAGGGGGCAAATAAGGAGCAAGGTGATTTGCCAGATACGGGTGACACCAAGACCATAGGAGTGTGTAGGCAAGAGGAAAATGCCTAGCAGGATTGCAATACTGACGATGGTAAGCGAGAGGTATTCAGCTTTGAATTGCCCCAGTGTTCCAGGACGGAAAATAAATCTGATAAACCCAATGATTAGGCAGAGCTGGACGAGGTATTGAAATATGCGCCAAACCTTACCTCCTGGTGATGCCCAAATAAAGTCCAGGCCTAAGGCAGTCTGAACCAAAGGCTCTCTGGCTAACGGATTCAACATCGGGAACCTAGTAGTTAGATTTTGAACAAAACCAGGTAACTCTATTCCAGGCAACTCTGTTATTGCTGCCTGTGACAATGTAGGTACCCATGTGACGAAGTACCAGCATTGCGACCACTCCGATATGCCATAGGCATTTGAGGCATCTACCCTCCAGAAATATACGGTTTTCTGTTCAAGTTCTGCAGTAACATCATAGTGGGTGTCCGTTATCCCAGCCTTATCGATAACTAGCTCAGTAAAATTGGCATCGGACGATACCTGCAACCAGTATGAGGTTGCCCAAGGGGAGGCAGCCCACTCCAGGCGAGGTGTCAGATTCACTATGCCTGAGTTAGCGGCCGGCGATATCAAATTTGGTGCTGGTGGTGCCTCAGTTTCTCGCGGAGGACTAATATATTGAGTCAACGGTTCACTTACGGCCTTAGCAGTGTTTATAACAATTTGAGTGCCCAGCAGGCTAGTTCCAGAGGCAACAACACCGTAGTAACCAAACATGAAAACCAAGCTCAGGCAAACAATGGTGGCTAATGCTTTCCTGCTGAAAGCGCCCGGTGCGGCTAAATCTGCAGGTAAGGAGTTTGATTTTCCTATCAGCCACTGCCATATTGCACGACCAAACCGGCTTTTAATGAAGATGAGCACAAGTACACCAAATGTCAGGTAGCCGATAGCATAGCCAGTCCCCATTCCATAGTGAGACACTATTACACCAAAGCCAAAAATGAGAACCAAGGCAGTCCTCTGGACTAAGGTCAACTTACGGTCAACCATCAGCAATATCACAAGGACAAAGAATAGCTCAGAAACCTGTTGTCTAGCGAGTTGGACCATGTCCATGGTAAACATGGGCATGGTGATGAAAAAGGCCGTGGCAAGAAAGGCATATTGGGGTCTTATTTGTAGACGAAGCATACGGAAGAGTGCCAGAGGCATCAGGGCAAAGAAAACTGGATAAACTATCTTGAACAGCCAGACAATGTCAATGTTAAGCAACAATGAATAGACGGGTGCAAGCATAACTATACTCAGACAGGCGTTTACAGGGACAGCCACGGCAGCATTCCAGAAGCCATTTTGTGCCACCACCCAGGCAAAGTAATACTCCAAGTGAATATCGCTGCCCACCAGATAGTTCGATACAAGGGTAGTCTGGTATAAGAGCGCCAGGGCCATCATGACTATCGTGAAAGGATAAGCTTGCGGTGGAATGACTTTGTTAAAGGCGACCACACCAATGATAATAGCAACTATGACAATGAGGATTAGAAGAAGGAGGTTGCTTTGATAGGCATTGGCCATACTAGTGCCCAAAATAGCCAGGAGAGGCAGCAGAATAGCCAGCAGGTAGGGATTAAGATTTTTCCCAAAACCAACTTTGCTCTCCTTCTTGTTGGCATCGGCTGGTATGCTGGTCAGATGAAAGTCTTTATCGCGCAGATAAGCAAAAGCGCATAGAATTAATAGGAAAACAGTAAAAGAAACCACCAGTGGACCCACAGAGATGGGGTGCTTGATTCCCAAAGGAGGCAAGGCGAAATTCGCCAGTGTGCCTACTGCCATCACAAAAGCAAGGCTTAGACCTACAGAGTAGAGCAGGCTTTCTATTATGCTTATATTGTGGATTCTAAGGATTCTAAGGAGCAGAATACCCGGAACGAAGGTGAGAAGGGCAAAACCAACAATTTGCCTTAGAATGGGGATATCAAGGCCCAAGGCTGCGAGTCCTATTAGCCCAAGCGTAGCTAATAACAGGCTAACTGAAAGTACCAGGCACTTTTTGATGGGCCAGTCATTAAAAGCCGTCATAGCTGAGAACCTGCTTATGAGAGTACAGCATAGGGTATCATAACATAACTTGTCAGCTATGCCTTCTGTCCGCCAGTTTCGTTCGGGTATTATCGAATGTATCCAGTCTCAGGTGGTTCACTCCAGGATTGTCTTAACCGCTGGACTTAATCAAGCGTCAGTGCTTCTGAGATAGCCGAGGATAATCTTGACTACTTTTGATGAGACATCTTTATCTAAGTATCCTGCCGGGGGTTCCCATTCTTGTTTCTCTGTCAATGCAATCTCCACAGCTTTCAATATCAAATCTGGCGAAATACTGGCTAGCATGTTGCTACCACTTTCAATCGTTTCCGGTCTTTCAGTCACATCTCTGATGGTGATGTTTGGCAGCTTGAGGATTGAGCACTCCTCTTGAACAGTTCCACTATCGGTAACGATGCATAATGCATTCTTTTCCAGAGCAACAAAGTCAAAAAAACCAAACGGTTTTGAGAAGCGGATGTCCTTATTGGTTGTCCTTAGATTAAACTGTGCTATCTTACTTTTTGTTCGCGGGTGCAAGCTGCAGATAACAGGAAAGTTGTATTTTTCATTTATTTTGCCCAGGCCAGCGAGAATGCTCTTAAGTCTGTGTTCACAATCGACAGTTTCTGCTCGGTGCATGGTAACAAGAAAATATTTTTTCGGCTGCACCTCTAATTTACTCAGTATTTTGCTGCTCTCAATCTCCTTTGAGCAGTGCCCTATGACCTCATATATAGGGTTTCCGATAACAAAGATTACCTCATTGCTAATCCCCTCATTAAGCAGGTTCTCTTTGCTCCTATAGGTATATGGGAGAAGTATGGTGCTGCAATGGTCAATAATTTTTCTATTTACCTCTTCAGGAACGCGGTAATCGAAACAACGGTTTCCTGCTTCCATATGGAAAACAGGTATTCCCATTCTTTTAGCCACAATGCTTGCCAGCCCACTGTTAGTGTCACCCAGGATGAGTATCCTGTCAGGTCTTTCCTTCAGGATTACCTTCTCAGTTTCGATAATTATTTTCCCTGCCTGTTCGCCGAATGTATCAGCTTTTACTCCCAGATAATAGTTTGGTTGTCTCAAGTCTAAATCACTAAAAAAAATCGAGCTAAGGTTCTCATCGAAATTCTGACCAGTATGAACAAGGACATGGTCGCAATATATGTCCAGTTTCTTGATAATTAGACTTAATCTAATAATCTCGGGCCTGGTACCCAATATAGTCATAACTTTCATTTTAGCCTCAACACTTTAATAGCCTCTCATTTTCCAGAAAATCCTTTAACTCGCTTTTACTCATTGTCCGGTCGGCAGAGGAAAGCTCTTTGGCCAGCGCGGGCATATCAATTTCGCCCCTCCATATTTCTTGAAGAATTGGGCGAATCACATAGTAGTTGCCTTTTTTAACCGTCCTCGATATCTCCTCTTCAGAAACTAGTATCTCATGTATTTTCTCCCCTGGCCGTATGCCGGTATATTCTATGTCAATCTTTCTTCCTCCAATCATAACTTCAGCTAAATCCACTATTTTTGCGGAGGGAAGGTCCGGAACATAGATATCACCGGCTTTACCTAGCCGAATAGCATCAAAGATGATGTTACAAGCAGTATTTAGGGTTAGCAGGAATCTTGTCATTTCCTTTGTAGTAATAGTGACAGGCCCACCATTTTTTATCTGCTCTTTAAAGAGGAGAATAACTGACCCTCTTGATGCTGCTACATTGCCATATCTGGCACAAATGAACTTAGTATTGGGGCATCTAAGATTTGCCTCTATTACTAATCTTTCCTGAATTGCTTTGCACATGCCATAAACATTGACTGGCTTACAAGCTTTATCAGTGGAGACAGCAATGACCGTCTCAACCCTAGTTTCATTTTCCGCAATGGCGCGAATTATGTTCTGAACTCCCAGAAGGTTTGTCTTTACTGATTCGTAGGGGAAATACTCGCAAACGGGAACTTGCTTAAGTGCTGCAGCATGTATTACTATCTCAGCCTCCTTCACGCTTCTGAGTATTGACTCATATTCCCTTATATCGCCAATGCGAAAATCTAATATCCCTTCAGCATCGTGATAAAGCACATCATCAGTAGCCACCTTTATGTTCTTCCACTCCAATCTCATCAAATACTGTTTATCTTCATCTCGGGAAAAAATGATAACCTTCTTGGGTATACCTAAATCGCCGGTCATTATCTTACGTACCAGGCTATTCCCTAGCGACCCAGTACCGCCGGTAATCAAAACTGTTTTATTTTGAAAAATCATTTCGCTCTCCATTGCTGGTATTGTCGGGCATCATGAGCAAACTCATCAATCATTGCTGCCCAAGAGAGAGGCTCAAAACCAGTCTTGTTTCTGTAAAGTGTTGAGTCCAGACTTCTATCACAATAGAAATCTGGATATTCTTCAATCTCGATATCAAGCCCCATCCTGTCGCGTATAAGGGTAAGGAGCTCAAATTTACTGATTGGCTCAGATGAAATGTGATAGACACCACTTAGATTTTGCTCTTTAGCAATTATTTTGGCTGTAATTTGGGCGAAGTGAAGAGTGGGGAAGCCGCTAAATATGGCATTGGTGAAACCGTTAACCTTCCCCCCCCGGTTGGATAGAAACCACTCTATTAGGTTGTTTGTGGTTGACAATTCCCTGCCGATAAGCGAAGTCCTTATAGTTAATACCCCTTCCCCACTTACCTCGCCGAGATATTTGGTCTTTCCATATATATCCTCTGCATCGGGGATATCATTTTCTTGGTAGTTTCCCTTTCTGCCTGAGAATACGCAATCTGTACTGATATGAATCAACCGTGTTTTCCCTCTTGTGCAAATTTCGTATAGCTGATGCGGAAATAGTGAATTTATCCAGATGTTAGATAGCCTGTCTTGTGCCTCATTCACAGATTTTACTATCCCTATGCAGTTAATTACCACATCAGGGGCAATTCTTTCGATTATCGCCTCTATCAAGGAAATTTTGACAGCATCAACATTGGGAATTATATCAGATTCCCGGAAGAATCCGAATCTGCTGACGTTGCTATAATCACTTCTAATTGTGCCAGCTACATCAAATGCTGTTGCAAGCATTTGATAGACCTTATGCCCCAACATTCCAGCAACGCCCAAGACCAGTATTTTCACAAGAAACCTCTGTTCAAATCGGCTCCCATTTGGCCTCGTGTCTAATGCAACCTATCTATCGCTTTTCTCCGCTATGGCTCGGTTTAGAAATTTCTCAAACTTATCGGTAATACTGTCCCAACTGCGACTTTCAACAAATCTTCTCGCTTTTGCCCCAAGCTCATCTAATTTCCCTTCAGCAACCAATCCCGCTGCCTTTTTAACGACATCCTCCGGTCTATCCACATAGACAAAGCCGTTATCCTCACCAAATTCCTCCACGACGCCAGGAAGTCTAGTCGAAACAATTGGTTTCCTCATGGCCATATAATCAAAAAGCTTTAAAGGAACAATCTCTCTCATCATCTCCACATTATGAAAAGGCAATAGACAAACATCGGCAGCAGCCACCAAGCCAGGAATCTCATCGTAAGGTCTTCTGCCTGTAAGGATTAGCCTATCTCGCAAACCGTATTCTTCCTGGATTTGCCGAAGCTCACATTCTGATGAGCCATCACCTACAATTAGGAATTTAAGACGGGGGTCATTAATTCTGGCCAGTTCCAGTGCTACCTCTCTCACACCTGTAAACTGATCTAATCCGCCTACAAAAAAGAGTACAATATCACCTTTCTTAATTCCGTGCTGTGCTCTTACCTCACTATCATCTATGGCAGGGTCAAATTTTCCAGGATCGATGCCAAATCCTAATATGTGAGTCTGTTCAGGACAAGCTCCCATCCGTAGCAAGTAGTTCCTTAGACTCGTATTGGTCGCAATTATCATATCTGCTTGCCTCAATGTCCTTCTTTCAATGCCTTTGCCTAGAGGTTGAAACAACTTAAATGGTATGAGCGTATGAAGTAAATCTATCCAGTAGTAAACAAAAGGGATATTTCTCGTGTTCGCCTCTCTCGCAGCCAGATAACTGTTAAGTATGCCGAACCCGACTATTACGTCAGGTGCAAAGTCCTCTATCTGACGCCGAATCTCCTTCCTATGAGAAAATATCAGGGAGACATAATCCAGCACTGGGACCTTCACAATGCCGGGACGGATTACTGTGATCACTGCACCAGTATAGATTCTGGATACATTATTAAAGACATGTCGCCTAGAATATAACCCTCTATTATCTTCTATTCTCCATAGAATCTCGTGGTCAATAACACAAACCTTATGACCTCTTAGCGATAGTTTCTCCGCCAGGTGGTGCTGGTTGTGAGGTCCCCTCTTGAACCAGTCGCTTTCCTGAATTATGAGAATTCTCATCTTACCTCATTTGATGGAAACTGACGGTGATTCACGCAGATTAGCAGAGATTTAATCATGTTCGATGTCATATATCCTAAGTCTTTTTCTCTTTCTTTGTATTCTACCACCATAGCCCTTTCTAGTTTCTGTGCAATAGGGTTACCTTGAATCCCACGAGCTCTAATCCAGTATAGCCAACCAAAGGTTTCTCTGTTTCAAGAACTTTTTCCACGCCAATAAGTATTTTCCCTGTCTGCCCTGCTATCGAGCCGGATCCAAGAAATAGTTCAACTGGTCTCCAATTATGTCTTTCAGGCTGCGCTGTACCTCAAAACCAAGTTTCTCGATTTTGGATGTTTTTGCTAACAACATAGGCACCTCAGCTGCCCTGAACTTTTCTTTATCAAATTCTATAGGAATTTTCTCTTTATCAGTAATAGCAATAAGTCCCACGTCTGAAAGCTGAAACTCTAACTTGCCTTCCACCATCAATCTATCCACCCTGGTCTTTTCAAAGGAAAGGCCAAATAGCTTCGAGCTATCCATATCGCTGGGATTATCTATCTTCTTATCACCGCTAAATGTTTCAACTCTGTTAACATTGTAACCAGCACATTCAAGACTCAATAAAAGGTAGCTTAGCACTGAGTTAGTTCTCTGTGAGCCCTGATTATAGACATCTCCATACCTACCTTTCTCAACTAATAAGCAATAACCCTTTAAGACATCATTGACATGTGACCAATCTCTAAAGGCATTGACATTGCCTATAACCAGCTTCCCAATTTCACCACGCCTATATTGCATCACCTGTCGCGTAATCGATGAGGTTACAAACATCTTGCCCCTGCCAGCGCCTTCGTGGTTAAAACCCCTGGAGACTACCGTCTTAAGACCAAAGCATGTATGATAATTTCTCACAAGATAGTCGGCATATACCTTACTGACAGCATAAGGAGACATAGGCCGCAGCGGGTTGCTTTCTGTAATCGGTAACTCAGGGATACTTATAGGCGGAGGAAAAACCACACCATATTTACTTATTGCGTGTTGATACTGTGCGTCCGAAAAAAACACCAGCCCATATTCCTCACTACTTCCTGCGAAGACTATTACTGGATCCAAGCCTTTGTTTCTAACCGCCTCAAGGAGATTGGCCGTTCCCAAACAATTCACATCCATGGTTTCAATCGGTGAGGAAAATGACCTTGGAATAAAGGATTGGGCAGCAAGATGGAAGACGACATCTGGTTTGGCCTGGTCTAAAGCAAAGGCAACGCTTGAAATGTCCCGTATGTCTCCTTCTAGCAGGACTGCCTCATTCTCAATTCCCAGATACCTAATATTTTGTGGGATACTGCCATCAGCCCGTCTTCTGAACAGTCCAAAGACATTCGCTCCTTCATTAAGGAGATGCTTCGCCATGTGTGAACCGACAAAACCGCTTATGCCGGTAATGAATATGTTCTTGCTCTTTAAACTCAATTTAGCCTCTGCTCAAGTTAAAGCCCACAATTCGCATTGGATTTGCATTACGGCCCCATAAAGTATATAGACGTACAACTGAAATATTCTATCATCTTATGCCTAAATCTTTTAAGAGCTTCCAAGTTAGTAATTTTAGAGTCTTCAAACCATCTCTAAGAATGGAAAGACGAGAAATCTTGGAATCCCAATTACAGTTGACGGGAACATTCTGAATACGAAATCCATTCTTTGCTGCCTCATATATTATTTCAGTCTCTATCTCAAATCCCTGCGAGACGATATTCAGTTTGTCCCATTTTTCTTTTTTAATCGCTTTAAAGCCATTTTCAGCATCTGCTACCCTAATCCATTTCATAGGACATTTAAACAAAGTAATTAGCGGTAAAAGAAACGAAATAATAATTGAGGTAGCTAGCGAAGCAAGCTTATTAGTAAGCCGCCTCGGCAAATAGGAGCTAAACATTTTTAAACTGCGGAAGTCTCTAGAACCAACAACCAAGTCTGCTCTATTTTGACTAACAGGGGCAATCATGCTCGGTATATCTTCTGGGTAATGAGCGCCATCTCCATCAAGGAATACAAGTACGTCCCCGGTTGCAGAAAGGGCACCGTCTCTTATAGCAGCACCTTTGCCTAAACTACAAATATGGGATATGGTTATGGCACCACTTTGCTGTGCAGTGTCTTTAGTACTATCTTTTGAGCCATCATCGACAACAATTATCTCAAAGTTACGCCCGTGAAGGGTTGCCTTAGTCCTGGCAATGAGATCACCAATGGAATCTGCCTCGTTCTTAGCTGGAATAATTACACTCACCCCTCTTTTCAATGTATCCTTCCCCGAAATTCTAGTAATCCGCCAGCCAATCCTTAATTTCCTCTATACTTAAGACCTCTCCATCCTCGGAGCACTCAGTCGTTAAATCTGAAACAACCTCTTTTTGCCACGGCAAAAGCAATCTTTCATGCATCTTTTCACCCCCTCTTAATCCTACGACCTCTATCTTAGTTTTCTTATCTCCGTAAAGTTCAACCATGGCTTTTACCAAATCTCCCAGCTTCGCGACTTTTTGAAACGGTATATATATTTTCCCACTTTCACCTTGCTCAATGACTTGTATGATAAAGGCGACTAAAGCATTTACACCAATAAAGAACCTTGTCATTTCTAAATCCGTGATTGTTATCTTATTACTTTGTTTTATTTCTTGTCTCCATCTTTGTATTACACTACCACTTGAGCCAAAGATATTGCCACTTCTGACTACCATATACCTGCGCTCTGGCTCTTTTCGCGCTTGCTCCAGTACTAATTTCTCCAAAAGAAGTTTGGTAGCACCATAACAGCCCGTAGCCTCAACGGCTTTGTCTGTCGACATTCCTATAAAAGTATCTCCCGAGAACAGCTCCAACAAATTCATGGTCGCAATGATATTTACCGAAATAGCCTCCGATGGATATAGCTCACAAAAATCAATATGTTTCATTGCTGCTAAGTGTATTACTGTGTCAACATCCTTAAGAACATGTCCTAGTGTGTCGACTTCTTTTATGTCACCTATGATAGGCTTTAATCTACTATTGTTGTTGCAGGCTACCAGCATTTCTACAATTTCGTTTTCATGCCGTGAAATTGACCTAATTTCGATGTCACTATATTTGTCCAGCAACTTTTTAATCAAGTGCTTGCCCAGAAAACCAGCTCCACCGGTTATCAAAACTCTATCCATTTTTTCCTCCACTCCAGATTGGAGTTCTGTTTATTATACTATTCTCAATGACGGCTGCCTGATAGATGTGTCTGCTACCTCTGGATATCATATCACTGGTAAGCAGCTCTTTGGCTAATCTGAGGACTGCAGCACTAATTTCCGACATGTCAGCCCAGTATTTCAATAAGTATTATTTTACGGTCACAGATTTTGCCAGGTTACGAGGTCTATCTGGGTCATAGCCTCGGCTAACCGCCAAATGATATGCTAGCAGCTGAAGAGGGACTACAGTGACTACAGGATACAATAGCTCATTGACCTTAGGAACTTTCACCCAGAAATCATATATTTCGTTTTTCTTATCAGAGACGGCGATGATATAAGCACCTCGTGACTTAGCCTCTATGGCGTTGCTTAAAGTCTCACGATGGGTATAATCATCAGGACAGATTACAGCTACCGGTATCCCTGGCTCGATGAGGGCTAGAGTGCCATGTTTCAATTCGCCAGCAGGCATCCCTTCAGCATGAATATAGGAGATTTCTTTGAGCTTCAAGGCCGCTTCAGAAGCAATAGCGAAGTTAATTCCCCTAGCTATGTAGTAGAAGTCGTTCTTGTCCTTTAATTCCTGACTCAGATTTTTGAGTTTTTTGTTATTCCACTCGATAGCCTCAGACACTTTATCACTGATACCCCTGAGGTCGGCAACAGCTTTGTCAAAGTGACTAACCATTGAGGAAGCCAGTAGGTAAAAGACCACTAATTGGCTGACAAAAGACTTGGTAGCTGCGACACATAGTTCAGGGCCACAATTTAGGTGGATAACATGGTGGCTCATCTCAGTCAATTGGGACTGGGGCCTATTGACAATAGAGACGATCTGGGCACCGGCATCTCTAGCTCTTTTCACTCCTTGGATAACATCGGCCGTTTCGCCACTTTGAGAGACAGCTAAGACCACGGTATTTCTGTCGACAGAATCGGTAAAATAGTGAAATTCAGAGGCCATAACCACATCACAAAACTTCCTACCGACTTTGGAGAACAGATATCTGCCAACTAGGGCAGCGTATCTGGAAGTACCGCAAGCAGTAACTATCACCTGGCCTGCTCTCAAAATATCCATAGAGACTCTAGTGAACAACTCCTTATCCTGGTTAGTAGATGCCTCGATGGTCTGCGGTTGCTCCATAATCTCCTTGAGCATGAAAAATGGATAGCCTTGTTTATCACTATCACACCATTTCGAGTCGATGTATGTAGCTTCTTTCGCTATTTTATTGCCTGCAGCATCGAATAGTTCGATCCCGTTAGTCGTTAGTACTGCTACCTCAGTATCAGCTAAAGGCATCAACTGGTTAGCCAGCCCGGAGAAAGCCAAGGCATCGCTGGCAACAAAATAGCCATGTTCGCTTACTCCAATAGCCAGAGGGTTGTCTTTTCTTGTGCCGACAATTTTGCCCGGATCACGAGAAGATATAACCAGAAATGCATAGGAGCCTTCTAGTTTCGGTGCAATAGCTAAAACTGCCGCTTCAAGAGAGCTTCCCTTTTTCATTTCATCTTCAATAAGATGTGGTATGGTTTCGGTATCAGTTTCTGAAGCGAAGCGATGTCCATTGCTAATGAGATGTTGGCGGAGTTCCTGATAATTCTCAATTATGCCATTGTGAACGACAGCTATCGTACCGGTAGAATCACAATGCGGGTGAGCATTGGCCAGAGTAACACCACCATGAGTTGCCCATCGGGTATGGCCAATGGCTACGTTTCCTGGTAATGAGCTTAGATTATGCTTGCTCTGAATTTCCTCAAGCTTGCCGGTATCTTTTGTAACAGACAATTGCCCGTCGGATATGGTAGCCATGCCTGCTGAGTCATAGCCACGGTACTCCACACGCTTCAAACCTTCAAAAACAAGTGGAGCTGCTGTTTGTTTGCCACAATAGCCGATAATACCGCACATTTTTAGCCAGCTAAATTCCAGAACGGTTAAACTTTCCTATCACTGTTACCCTGGAGTAAATTATATATATATGATGGCTAATTGGCAAAGCCATAGGGTTATTTCTATTTTCCAATTTCTATACTCAATAGCACTTGACACTTACTTAAAGCAAACTTCATCGAAAATGCCGCCTTAAAAAATTAACATGGCATCACCAAAGCTATAAAATCGGTAGCCGAGATTCTTTGCTTGTTCGTACGCCCGCAAGATAAAATCTCTACTGGCAAAGGCCGAAACTAACATAAGTAAAGTTGATCTAGGTAAATGGAAGTTGGTGACGAGGGCATCTATTACACGAAATTTATATCCGGGCAGGATAAATAAATCAATCCAGCCAGCAAAAGGTTGAATGGTACCAGCTTGGGCTGCTGCCTCGAGCATCCTAGCTGTACTGGTACCCACAGCTATTATCTTTTTGCCTCGTTTTTTAGTCCAAGTAAGCAAAGCAGCTACTTCCGAGGTTATTTCCCCATACTCTTTGTGAATGGGGTGCTGACTCGGTTCATCAACTCGAACTGGGCGGAAAGTGTCAAGTCCGATATGAAGAGTAACAAAAGCTAGTTGAATGCCTTTGTGCTGCAACTCATTTAAAAGTCTTGGCGTAAAATGCAGTCCAGCGGTGGGCGCGGCTACGCTTCCATTTATTTCGGCATAGACTGTCTGATAACGTTCTGGTTCAGTTAGTGTGGTGCGGATATAAGGAGGCAAGGGAACCTGGCCAAGTTTCTCAAGTAAACTTTCCTCTGAAAAACTCACGACTCTAGTGCCGTTCTCCCCATGTTCTATCACCTCAGCTATTAGCTTTACATCAATGTCATCAAGTCTGCTAGTTATCTTGATTCTTGTTCCAACTGCAGTCTTTCTACCTGGATACACTAGTGTCTCCCAGAGGGCGTTGCCCAGCCTACGCAATAGCAGAATTTCCACTTTTGCGCCGCTATCTTCTCTTTGTCCCAAAATCCGTGCCGGGATAACACGGCTATTGTTAAAAACTAAAGTGTCCCCATCTTGAAGATAATTGCAAATCTCATAAAAGTATCGGTGTTCTAGGGAGTTAGTGTTTCTATGGATAATCATCAGACGGGACCTGTCTCGCGGCTCAGTAGGTATTTGAGCGATGTGCTCAGCAGGTAAGTGGTAGTCAAAATCACTGGTCTTCATCAAAAGTGGCTTCTTATCTATTCATAAAGTGCAAGATAACATTAACTATAATAGTTATCAGGACACTTAAAATAAGGATGGTGATAATAGGGAAATAAAAGGAAAAACCGTCTCTCTTTATAAATATATCTCCAGGCAGCTTGCCCAAAAAGGGCACGTGTTGGCTGAAAACAAGTATCAGTCCCAGGATTACTATGATTCCGCCAACTATAAGCAGAATTTTGCCGATTCCTTCCATATCACTAGCTCTTTATAGTTTCCCGAAACTGAGAATATCTGCTGAGGTTTATGACAGCTTTAGCTGCCCTTTCCATCGTGGGAAAAACTGGTATTGAAGCCTGAGTCAACATTCGTTCAATCTCGAGACGTTGTGCCTCAGCAGCCCCAGGCGGTGAGATGACGATAATGGGCTTATCTTGCCTTGCCCTCAAATCGACGAAAACAGCATTTATTTCCTGCACCCATTCCCAAGGGAAATACTTTAAGAGTATCCCGGCATCTTCTTGGACTATAATTAATTCAATGGATGGGTCGGCAAGGATGAGTCCGAGGGCTTCTCGTATGATAGAGGGATTGCTACCACCCTGACTAACATCCACTGGATTATGCACGATACTGCCTACTTGGCCTAGAAGACTAGTCAACTTCCGTCTTGTCTCTGCGGAGAGTAGGGGAATATGAAGTCCCAGTTCAGCACAAGCATCGCCGGCTGAGACGGAAATGCCGCCACCACCGTCTGCTAACCCACCGACTACGGCTATTCCATTACCGTTGCCTTGCCATCGCCCAAGCTGCTGAAAGATTAGCAAGGTGTCGGATAATTCCTCTACGCCGTGGACTTCAATGACACTTGATTGCTTCAGTGCTGCTGACCAAATGGTTGCTGAACTGGCTAAGGAGCCGGTATGCGACATAGCTGCTGCAGCACCAACGTCGGACCTTCCAGCTTTCCACACAATCAGGGGCTTAACTTTAGCAACTGCTTTCATCGTGTTAAATAACCGGCGACCATTTCTGGTTCCCTCGAGATAAGCGCCGATTATGGAGATTTTTGAGTCGGCAGCCATATATTCCATGAAATCGGCGCTATCAAGGTCTATACCGTTACCAAAGCTGATTCCTTTGTTATAATGTATGCCTCTGGCGGCTCCCAGCTCAACTAGCTTTTCACCAATGCCGCCACTTTGAGAAATGAAACCTACTGAACCAACTTCGCCTATTTCCCCAGCAGGCCCATAGGGTACTTTACTCTCCGGACAATAAGTGCCGATGCAATTAGGCCCGATGATGCGGAAACCGCCCTCTCGTGCTTTTCCCACCACCTCTTTCTCAAGCTTCTGTCCTACCGTATCACCCGTCTCACTGAAGCCAGCGGTAAAGAAATGAACAGCTTTTACTTTACCAGCACACTCATCCAGCAGATTAGGCACGGCTTCCCTCGGAATACAGACAATAACGTAGTCCACAATTCCAGGAACTTCCCTAACACTGGTATAGACTTTCAGCCCTAGAAACTCACCGCCTCGTGGATTAAGCGGATAAATAGCACCGCTAAAGCCAGCATCCATAATGGCCTTTAACCAAATAGAGCCTACCTTAAATATATTTCGGGAGACACCGACGACAGCAATGGACTTAGGATAGAAGATAGGCTCGAATTCTCGAAGTATTTCTTTTTTGGTCAATTTAACCTCAAAATTGATTTTAACTGAAAAGGCTAGGTGGTGCAAAGCATCACCTAGCCTTAAGTTATTTCCCCTTACTTGAATTTTAGAACAGGCCCATAACCTTGCCGGTCTTTACATCAATGTCCACCCTTCTGTAGGCAGGGTCGGAACTGGTGCCTGGCATCAGGCTGATGGTTCCAGCACAGGGACAGAGGAATTTTGCCCCGGAGTAAATTAAGACATCGCGGATAGGCAAGGTCCAACCTTTAGGAGTGCCCTTAATAGACGGGTCGTGCGTCAGGCTCAAGTGTGTCTTGACCATCATGGTCATAAAGTCTCCATATTGCGGGTCGCTCTCAAGCATCTTAGCTTTGGCTTCGGCATCAGGCGTCCACGACACACCGTCAGCACCATAAACCACCTTGGCGATCTTTTCTACCCGCTCACGCAGTTTCATTTCTATAGGATACAGAAACTTGAAATCATTCTTCTCGTTGCAGGCATCCATAACTGTGTCAGCAAGCTCCAGGGCGCCATCACCGCCATTTGCCCAGTGGGTGGAAAGGGCACAACGTGCACCGGCCGCCTCAGCCGCCTTTCGCACCATAGCAATCTCGTCTTTAGTATCAGTATGGAAGGCATTGATGCATACCACAGGGTTAATACCCGCTGCTCTGATGGTATTAATGTGATGAATCATGTTAGGCAGACCCTTCTCCAGCGTCTTAAGGTCTTCCTTTGTGTAAGCATCGGGCAAGGGCAGTCCAGCTACCACCTTGGGGCCACCGCCATGCATCTTGAGTGCCCTTATGGTGGTGGTAAGCACTGAAACGTGCGGTATAAGACCGCTCAAGCGACATTTCACATTCCAGAACTTCTCGAAGCCAATGTCTGCGGCAAAGCCACTCTCGGTGACATGGTAGTCGAACATCTTCAAGCCAATGCGGTCGGCAATAATGGAGGATTGGCCGACAGCGATGTTGGCAAATGGGCCGGCATGCACCATACACGGCTGATATTCAGCGGTGCACATCAGTGTGGGATTGATGGTATTGCGCATCCAGGCTGTCATAGCTCCACCAACTTCCAGGTCGCCGGTGGTAACCGGCTTGCCTTTACCATCGAAAGCTACAGTGATTTTGTCCATCCTCTGGCGCAGGTCTGCGAGGTCAGTGACTATGGACAGCATGGCCATAAGCTCGGAACTAACGGCAATGCCGAATTTGGACTGCATCAGAAAGCCATCCATCTTACCACCGAGGCCGATGACGATATTCCTCAGGCTTTGGGCGCAAAAGTCCATAATCCAGCCCATCTCTACACGAGTAGGATCAACATTTAATCTGCGTAGATTACGTTTAGCCAGTTCTGCATCATCGTAGTTGCGCTCATGCTGCATCCTGGCAGTAAGCGCCACCATAGCTAGGTTGTGGGCATTTATGATGTCGTTGATGTCACCAGTTAGCCCCATAGAGAACTCGGTCATCGGGATAAGAAGAGCGTTGCCACCGCCGGCAGCGGTTCCTTTGATGTTCATGGTAGGGCCGCCGGACGGCTGGCGTAGACAGCCACCTACGTTCTTGCCGCGTTTGCCCAGGCCCTCCATGAGACCCATTGAGGTAGTGCTTTTCCCTTCGCCTAACGGCGTGGGTGTGATAGCGGTTACCTCGATATACTTGCCGTCAGACTTTTTCTTGAGCCTCTCGATAATTTTCATGAAATCGAGCTTGCACAACCTACCATAGGGGATAATCTCGTCCTTCTGCAGCCCGAGTTTCTCTCGCCACTCATCAGGGGTTGGCATGTTCTTTTCTGCAGCCTCTGAAATCTGCCAATCCTTCATTTTTACTGCATCATAGGGCATAACGTATCCTCCTTTTTATTTGTTTTTACCTATATTTGAATATCCGGGAATTGAATGCTTACTAAGATTCCACTCTACTAGCTTATACCTGCTTTTATCTCGGCTGCCTCTACCGTATTCATCAGCAACATAGTTACAGTCATAGGGCCAACACCACCAGGCACTGGAGTTATCGCTGCCGCCTTTTCTTTAATAGCTTCAAAGTCAACATCACCCACTAGACGAAACCCTTTTTCTTTAGTTTTGTCCTCTACACGGTTAACGCCAACATCGATAACCACCGCGCCTTCTCTTACCATGTCAGCAGTTATCGCCTTAGGACTACCCATAGCTGCTACGACAATGTCGGCCTGCCTGGAAAAGTAGCCTATATCTTTTGTTCCGGTGTGGCAGATGGTGATTGTGGCATTAGCCCCCTTCTTCTTCTGCATCATTATGGCTGCCAATGGCTTGCCCACAATATTGCTCCGACCGCATATGACAACATGCTTGCCATCCGGGTCATAGCCGCTCCTAACCAATATCTGTTGAACTCCATGGGGAGTGCAGGGTAGGGGGCAGGGTTCACCCCTCAGTGCCTTGCCCACATTCACAGGATGAAAGCCATCCACGTCCTTTTCTGGAGAGATATAGTTGATCACCTTATCAGTGCTGATGTGCTTGGGCAGGGGTAGCTGAACTAATATGCCATGGAACTTAGGGTCCTTGTTCAATTTGTCAACTGTCTGTAGAACCTTTTCTTCTGGCGTATCAGCTGGCAGGCGGATGGTCTCCTCGTGCATTCCAATCTCCTCAGCACCTTTGGCTTTGGCAGTAACATAGGATATAGAGGCTGGGTCTTCACCCACCAGCACTACAGCTAGTGCTGGAGTTATTCCCTTTTCCTTTAGTTTCTTTACTCTCCCCTTGAGTTCTTCACGGATTTGGGCAGCTACCTCAGTGCCACTAATAATCTTCGCTGTCATGTCGTTTTTTTCCTCCCTATTACCGAAGGCTGTTTGATTCAACTCAGCTTGAAATTCAGTTTAAACTATGTTACTGATAGTTCTCACCTCCTAATCTATTCTTACTTCAGGGCGCAGTGTAGGAAAAATCTCTCGGCTTGGAGCTTAGTTTACGCAAAAGCTCCTCAAGGATTAACTGGACAGCTAAAGGTCTAGCCGAAGACAAAATAGTAAGCGCGGGGTTGAGAGTGTAATTAACTAGAGTTACCTTCACATAACACTCCGAGCTTTACCTTGCCAAAGCTGGATTATATCATGCGAAAATTGGTGAAAGCAAGCGTACAAATACCTGCCTTTAGATAAGTAAACCGAGCAGGGAATCCTGAAGGGGGACCATCTCGAAAACGCCCTGTTGCTAACAGTCAACCTTAGTTACGAGATAGATGCGCCCCAAGACGTATTCTATGCCATCAAGAACCAATTGGCTGCTGACTGAGCGCGAATGATTTGCGCCGTGTTTAGGTCATTCGACGTATTCAAAAATCTTTACTTCTGAAATCAGCCCACCGCCTGGCTGTATCCCAGAGCCCTTAGAACTATAAACAAGTTTGTAATGCTCTAAGGCTTGTAGCGGTACAGGACTCACAAACGGATCAGTGCCAACTATCCTGTAATTACCTGATTTCTGACTTGTAACATAAGCCTCAGCCTGTTCATAGCTTGGAAAAGTTTTCGCGCTAGCGATTTCCTTATAAGGTTGACCATCAGGGGTCACTCTCGCCTCATAAGAAATTACCACAGATCTTGTGGGAATAACTTGTTTGCCATCGAAATTGTATA
The DNA here is from genome assembly GCA_016875875.1 of Chloroflexota bacterium. NCBI lineage: Bacteria > Bacillati > Chloroflexota > Chloroflexota bacterium. The sequence continues at coordinate 25,633 of VGOP01000013.1, forward strand.
ATCTGACAACTAATGAGTGATAGTATTCGGGATAATACAGGAAAACCGGTTCTGCTCTGCTGTCAACTGGACGATAGTAAACCTCACAGAATTTTCCTGGATCATCAAGGCTAAGCTTTGCCACAGCGTGAAACTTGCCGCCCAGTGGCATGACCGTGGTGCGGTCAACAATTATATACTTTGAACCCCACTCATCTTCCAGTATTTTGTTGGCTGAAGCTTCATCCTGAGCAGTAAAAAGGCGAGCTTCCCCTCCATGTCCAGTACCAGGATTGGAGGTGGGTATACGTCGGCCAATGCGAGTTATCCAGTAGCCTTGATCCCACCAGGCAGTGACACCATAAACAGTCTGAGAATAGTCATAGCCTTTACCCCGTGGTGATGGCTGGTAAAGCTCGTAGTAGAAATCAGGGTCACCGAAAGGGTCTGGCGTATTATCTCTCAACCAATAAAGAGATTCGCACCAAGCATCACTGGGTGCAAACTGTGGGTTACTGGCAACATCTATCACAGGCTTGGCTCCGCCTGGCAAGGGGCCGGTATTCGGATAGAAGACAAAGAGAAAGACAATAATCACTCCTAGTGCCATATTGAAACGGCTGGCAGCAGGGCGAGAGCCACTCTGTGGCCTCTTTTTCTGCTTGGCCTTCCTTTTTATCTCCTTGGGTAACTCTGAAAGCTCAGCTACTGGTTTCCTAAATCCACAGAACTCTAGGATTAGCCAGGATAAATATCCAACAAGCAGAGCCGCATTGACAACAAAGTAATAAGCAAAGCGCCGCATAGATAGAGTAGCTGCCAGTATCACCAGGCTCCAGACAACAAGCAATGTTTTATCAGTCTCACCCCGCTTGACAACAAAATAGATAAGTATGCCTAGAGCGATGAAGCTGAGGAAAAAGGAGGTGTTGAAATTAGCCCAGGCAACAGATAGCGAAAAATAACCAAAGGGGAGAAGCAACGGTCGCATTTCGAAGACAGTTGTTTCAGAAGGCCAGGCAAAGATACCGATATGACTCAGCATGGTTTGAAGAAGGGCGGGACTAACAATTCGGAAAATTATCAGGCTGACCAAACCAAGCCCAAGAATAGCCGCTGGATAAAAAATTGGCTTTATACCACGCTTGGCCATGAAATATGAAAGCACGGCCAGAATTAAGACAATCAGAACGGCGGCACTCAGAGACACCAAAGACATCATGTCCAGAAAGATGGGCTGAGATATCAGCAGGGCAATGCCAAAGGTAATAATGCTGATTAAGCAGAGATAATCAGTTGACCTGTTCCTCAAATGGTCAACCACAAACTGAGCTATAACATAGACAAAGATGATAAAGACAAACAGCAGAGCGCCTTGCCAAGTAAGAATGTAAATTCCCAGAAAAATGCCGCTAAGCAGGCTATAAACAAGAGGTTTAGCTATAGCTCCCCAATCTCGGGCTTTCACATGGTTGAAAGTCAAGCCACCTTGTTTAGCGCTCTTTACCGCCAAAATAATGAACATCATGGTAATTGTGGTGAACAGCACTTCGGCAACATGGTAATCAGTGAAACCAAGTATTGACCTACCTAGAAATTCGCCGGGGAAGATACCAACTAAACCAGCAGCTATTACACCAGCCCAACGACTGAACAGCGTTTTGCCAATAAAATAGACCGGGATGACAGTCAAAGCGCCTAATACAGCCGGAAAGTATACGCCGACCACATCAATAATATGCTGTGTCGGCACGCCTAAACTGATAAGCCATATAATTCCAGCAAGAAGGTAAACGAAAAGGGGACGGATGCCATGAAGCTCCATGCCAGTGGGATAAAGGAGATAGGGGTCGAACGAATTAAGGTGGGGGAAATTATAGGCCAGGTTGTCCACGATACGCATAAAAAAATAGGCATCATTACCAGTGAATTTGATCAAGTCGCCGACAAAAACCTTGTCGAAGGGCAGAGCAGCTCGGACATACAGGGCAAAGCCAAAAAACAGAGCTACTAAAATACCGGCAATGACTTCTTTAGGAAAGCTACGCTGGCCCATTTGCAAACCTTGAGCTAAATTATAAACCCGCCTTTACTTGCAATGCAAGACCAGCACAACGATACCTATTGACTTTGGGCTGATTTCGAGCTATCCTATTAACAAACTGAATAACTGTGGTAGGGTGCCCAGGGGTGACCAAGGGCTTAATTGAAATGCAAGCCGGTGTAATTCCGACACAGTCCCGCCTGCTGTAACAGTCAGAACATCAGCCCTATTGGGTATGGCTGCCTCCGCGGAGTAAGGGGGTGGGATTTATTATTTTGAATCAATCCCCTTGCTTTATGGAGCAGGGGATTTTATTTTGCTTTAGATCATAAGAAGACAACGATGAACCATTACATCCGAAAAGGCTTTTGTATCCTGGCAGCAATGGCATTGTTTCTCTGTCTCAGCTGTGTTCCACAATCCCCGCCGGGGAACATAGTTTATGGTCTCGGGATAAAAGTAACGATCGATGTAATACCTCAAAGAATCGTCTCTTTGGCACCGAGTAATACCGAAATCATGTTTACTCTCGGGCTAGGCGACAAAGTGGTTGGAGTCACTGAGTACTGTGACTATCCTCAGGCGACTAAGACTAAACCTAAAGTGGGTGGTTTCAGTACTGTAGACATAGAAAAGGTAGTTTCGTTCGAGCCAGATTTAGTGCTGGCAACCCAGATCCAAGGTAAAACCGTCATTCCCGCGCTGGAAGAACTTGGCCTAACAGTTGTTGCTCTGACACCAAGTTCCTCACCTGAAGTGCTGGATAATACAACACTGGTACGTAAAATAACTGGACAAAATAAACAGGCTTCGGAGCTAGTTTGTGACTTGAGGGCAAGGAGTGAAGCGGTAATTGATAAAACCCGAACCTTATCTCAAGATCAAATGCCGAGAGTCTTTTATATCACCTGGCATGACCAACTGATGACTGCTGGCGCAGAAACCTTAGCCAACGACATAATCAGCAAGGCAGGCGGACAAAACATTGCCTCCAATATTTCTGGCGACAAAACTATCAACTTAGAGACAGTCATCTACAGAGACCCGCAGATAATTGTCGCCTCGGTTGGTATGGGGGCTGGTGAAGACTTACCATGGCAATATGTGCGAAGTGAATCAAGACTGAAAAACATCCAAGCACTATTAAACGGTAAGGTATATAAAATCGATGGTGACCTGATACACCGCCCTGGTCTCAGAATAGTCGAAGCTCTGGAACAGATGGCACTATTTATCCACCCTGAACTTTTCAATTGAACCAAAGGAGAGTTAGCATTTCTACAAATGAAGTAAGGATTGCCCTAGAATGGCATTAGACCTGATTAAGAATACGACTATGCCCGAAACTGCTGTACTTTATACCATACAGTGGCGTAGCCGAATTTATGCCATAGTTGGACTGGCTTCACTTTTAGTATTAACAATTATAGTTACCTTAGCCGTAGGCAGCACTGACATTCCCTTTGATACGTTATACCATGTCCTATTGGCCAAGTTGCCTTTTATCCATGTAGAACCTACATGGGGAAGCAACATAGAGACCATTGTTTTCGACATTCGACTGCCCCGACTGCTCCTAGCAGGCATGGTAGGTGCCGCGCTGGCTGTGGCTGGCACCACATATCAAGGACTCTTCCGCAATCCCCTGGCTGACCCTTATCTCATCGGAGTTGCCCAAGGCGCAGCTTTAGGAGCCGTTATCGGTTTCATGCTACCGATATCGTGGCAGGCAAGCTGTATCCCGTTACTGGCATTCATTGGGGCCGTTTCAGCCGTAGCTGTGGTCTACTCCATAGCCAGAGTCGGTAAAACTCTGCCCATGACAACCCTTATCCTGGCTGGCGTAGCCCTTGGTGCCTTCATAGCAGCAATCACTTCATACTTGATGATTGCCTCAGGAGACAGATTGCACGGCATAATTTCCTGGCTTCTGGGCACCTTCTCATTAACTAGCTGGTGGCAGGTAGCTATAGTGGCACCTTATATCTTCATCGGCACAATAGTTATCTGTCTCCATGCCCGCCCTTTAAACGTAATGCAACTTGACGAAGAGCAGGCACAGCAGCTAGGCATCAATGTGGAACAGGTCAAGCTGATTTTGCTCGGAGCTGCAACTCTGATAACTGCTGCTGCAGTCTGCTTCTGCGGCACCATCGGCTTTGTCGGCATCATTATCCCCCATGCAGTTCGGCTTATCTGGGGTCCCGACCACCGCTTTCTCTTACCACTAGCCACTTTCGCTGGTGCTATCTTCTTGATTCTAGCTGATACTGCCGCCCGAACCATGCTAGCACCCACAGAGATACCAATAGGCGTAATTACCGCCTTTCTAGGTGCTCCTTTCTTTCTTTATCTCTTGCGCCAAAGGAAGAGGGCGATATTCTAAATGTTCAACTTACAACTAGCTAACGTCAACTTAGGTTACGGAAAACAAACTGTGCTCCATGATATCAGCTTTGATGCCAAGCCAGGAGCAATGCTGGGCATCATCGGCCCCAACGGCTCCGGTAAATCAACATTGATCAAAGGTATAACGCGGCTAATCAAACCTAGCTCAGGACAAATTTTCCTTGACGGCACTAACATAGCCGATATGAACCAGCAAGATTTAGCCCGACTGGTGGCTGTTGTCCCCCAAAATCCTGCCCTACCTGAACCTTTCACTGCTCTTGAGGTGGTACTTATGGGACGCACACCACATCTGGGTCTATTGAGATATGAAGGAGAAAAGGACTTGGTTATTGTTCAAAGAGCCATGGAAGCTACCCAGACACTTGTCTTTGCTGAACGCAGAGTCGGCGAGCTGTCCGGAGGCGAAAGACAACGCCTAACTATCGCCCGCGCCTTAGCCCAGGAACCAAAAATAATACTCATGGATGAGCCTACTGCCAATTTAGACATTAATTATCAGATAGAAACTCTAGATCTGGCTCGCCAGCTATGTCGAGAACAAGGCTTAATTGTGGTGGTGACGCTTCATGACCTAAACTTGGCATCTCAGTATTGCGACCGGCTGGTAATGCTCAGCGATGGTAAAATCTACTGCAATGGGATTCCTAAGGTCGTGATCAATGCCCAGGCTATCAAGGAGGTTTACGGGGCTGAAGTCTATGTCTATCCCCACCCGATTAATGCTTTGCCCGCCACCCTTATCGTGTCTGACAAAGACAGATAAATGCTTGAAAAATCATGGACACAATAATCATCCTGCTCATAGCTCTTGCCCTTGATCTCATCGTTGGTGAGCCATCCAATACCTGGCATCCCATAGCCTGGCTGGGTAAGCTAATTTCACTAGAGACAAGATTATCTCCACAAAAGGGCAAACTCAGACAGCTCACCTATGGTGGTGGCATTGTTTTAATAACGCTTGGACTAATTGTCACAGCCATCTACTTCTTGCTTGCTCACTTGAGCGAATTTAACGCCGTGGTTTACGTCATTGTCGCTGGGCTTTTACTGAAATTCAGTTTTTCTCTACGCGGGCTTAGGCAAGCCGTTAAAGCAGTTAAAAGTCTTCTGGCTAAACATAATCTGTTCCAAGCACGCATAAGCTTAAAGTCTCTGGTCAGTCGGGACACTGCTGAACTCAATAAGAGTCAGGTGATATCAGCCACTGTAGAGTCAGCAGCCGAGAATATATGTGACAGCTTTGTAGCTCCCCTTTTTTATTTCCTCCTCTTCGGCGTATCCGGTGCCATAACCTACCGAGTACTAAATACATTTGATGCTATGGTGGGCTACCATGGACAATGGGAATACCTGGGTAAATTTGCCGCCAGATTGGACGATGTCGCTAATTTCATCCCGGCACGGATTACCGCCTTAATAATAATTCTAGCAGGCCTGATATGCCGAAAAAATACGTCACGAGCCTGGCACATTATGCTTCGAGACCATAATAAAACTGAAAGTCCCAACGCTGGCTGGACAATGAGTGCCATCGCCGGCGCTTTAGGAGTGCAACTAGAAAAAGTCAACCATTACAGACTGGGTGATAGCTACTATCCCCTATCACTTGACACAATTAATGCTTCTCGACAAATCATTGCTGTGACAGCTATTATCTGGTGCTTAATATCCATACTTGCCGAGGTGATATATTTTGCTGCGACCTAGACCAGTTATAGATAAGCTCACCCCCTGCGCTCACGGTGGCATAGACCATGCAGAGCTAAGGAACCTCGGCATTTCCCCAGAGGCTGTCCTCGACTTCAGCGTTAGCTGTAATCCATTCGGGGCACCACCAGGGATAAGAGAGGCTTTAGCCGATACATTAATAGAATCTTATCCCGACTCTGAAGCCAGTGAACTGAAACAGTTGCTGGCTCGAAAGCTAGACACATCTGCGGACAATCTCATAATAGGCAGCGGCTCAACTGAGCTAATCAGGCTTATAGCTACTGCCTACTTTGAACCTAATGATTTGGTTATTGTCCCACAGCCTACCTATGGTGAATATGAAACAGCATGCCACCTCGCCAACGCTCAAATACTGAAACAGCCAGTGCTAAAAGCGCCAAACTTCCAGCTAGATATGGCTGAAATGACAAATTTGCTCCAAAAGCACCGACCTAAAGCCATTTTCCTGTGTAATCCCAACAACCCTACCGGACAATATATGTCCAAGGAGAAATTGCTACGGATTATGTCAAGTGCTCAGAACAGCCTGTTTATCCTTGATGAAGCCTACATCGCCTTCACCGAAAACGCCTGGACATCTTTGGATTTAATAAACAATAGTAATTTAGTTATCCTTCGGTCAATGACCAAGGACTATGCCCTAGCCGGACTACGCCTCGGCTACGCCATAGCTGCTGAGTCAATTATTTCCGCCCTGAAATGTGTTCGCCCCCCTTGGAATGTCAATGTCATAGCCCAAAAAGCTGGCATACTTGCTCTAAACGCCGACAGCTATATTCAGGAATGCGGAGACAAAATCCGAGAAGCCAAAGATTTTCTGATAGAAGAGCTTGAACGCCTGGGGCTATCGCCACTACCCTCACAAACCAATTTCTTCCTGGTCAAGGTCGGCAACGCCACGGCTTTTAGACAAGCCCTATTAAGGAAAAGTATATTAGTCCGTGATTGTACATCCTTCGGCTTATCTGAATACATACGCCTGGCACCACGCATCTTGCCGGAATGCCAGAAGCTAATCGAGTCTATAAAAGAAATTGGAGTACTGAGCCATGCCAGCTAAAACCCTGATGATACAGGGCACAGCCTCCTCGGTAGGCAAGAGCATCATTGTAGCTGGTTTATGCCGTATTTTCCGGCAAGACGGCTTCAAAGTTGCCCCTTTCAAAGCTCAGAATATGGCCTTAAATTCCTTCGCCACCAAAGAAGGCGGTGAGATCGGACGAGCCCAAGCAGTACAGGCCGAAGCAGCCGGCGTCGAGCCTTCAGTCCACATGAACCCTGTCTTGCTTAAGCCCGAGGCTGATGCCAGTTCACAGGTAATCGTCCTTGGCAAGGTGGCCAAAAGCTTGAAGGCTAGCCAATACTACAGCCACACACCCAACCTGCTGAAGATAATCGAAAGCTCCTTGAACCGACTACTCTCTGCCTATGACATCGTGGTCATCGAAGGAGCTGGCAGCCCGGCAGAAATAAATCTTAAAGAGAGGGAAATAGTCAATATGCGAGTGGCCAAAATGGCTAATGCTCCTGTCCTCCTAACAGGAGATGTCGACCGCGGCGGTGTCTTCGCCTCTCTAGTCGGCACCCTGGAGCTGCTAACCGAACAGGAGCGCGATCTCATCAAAGGATTCGTCATCAATAAATTTCGCGGCGACCTGAAGCTATTGAAACCAGGGTTGGATATCTTAGAGAAACGCACTGGCAAGCCAGTTCTGGGGGTCATCCCATATTTCCGAGACATCAACATCGCTCAAGAGGATTCAGTCTATCTCGATGAAAGGCAAACGAGCTCGGCTAACGGAACTGTCGATGTGGCTGTGATACGTCTACCCCACATCTCCAACTACGATGATCTCGACCCCTTAGAGGAGCAAGGTTGCACCGTCCGCTATGTGTCAAATACCTCTGAACTGGGTAATCCCGACCTGCTAATTCTGCCCGGCACTAAAAGCACCGTCGCCGATTTAATGCACTTGCAACAACAAGGACTGGCACAGGCCATAATCCACCGGGCAAGGTCCGGCATTCCAGTGATAGGCATTTGCGGAGGCTATCAGATGCTGGGCAAGAGCATACACGACCCTGACAAAATCGAATCCAAGCAGGACAGCATTGCCGGACTGGGCTTACTCAATAGCACAACCATCTTTCACAATGACAAAACTACCAAACAGGTTAAAGCTCGGGTGGCTGCCGACAAAGGCTTGCTCAAAGGGCTTAAGGACATAGAGGTCACTGGCTATGAGATTCACATGGGGCAAACCAGCAGCCGGGACTGCCAGCCGGCACTCCACATCTTCGAAACATCTCAGGGGAAAGTCAATTACTTCGATGGCGCTGTCGGCAACAATGGATTGATATTCGGAACCTATATTCATGGCTTACTTCACAATGCAACATTCACACACCTCCTCTTGAACAGGCTGCAACAGCTCCGCAAACTGCCTGAAACATCCGCCACGTCAATAAGCAAACAGGAAATATATGATAAACTAGCTGATATAATCAGGCAGAACCTCGATATGTCCCAGGTCTATAAAATTACTCTGGGGAGGAATCAGCCTTACCGGCATAACGCAAGGCTTTAGCCTCGCCGTAAAAAGCTGGGGCTAAAGGCTAACAATTACCCTAAAACAGCTCTTGACTAACACTAGGAGGAATTATGGTTGAAAAAAACTCCAAAGGCCTCGTCCACGTTTACACCGGTGACGGCAAAGGCAAGACCACTGCCGCCTTAGGTCTGGCAATGCGAGCAGTGGGACAAAGTATGAAGGTAGCTTTCATCCAGTTCTTAAAAGGAATACCCTGCGGCGAGCATCTCTTCGTAAAGCAGTATAACCCTTTTGAAATAATCCAGGTGAGCGTCGGAGATAGCTTTAACAAACCAAAAGAACAGTTAAGCCAAGAAGCTCAGCAAACGCTAACCTACGCTGAGCAAGAGATACTCAGCGGGAAATATGACCTGGTCATACTCGACGAGATCTTTGTTGCCATCAGCCAGGGACTGATAACCATCAAACAAGTCTTGGACTTATTGGACTCAAAACCAGCCTCGGTTGAGCTGGTCATGACCGGCAGGAAGGCACCTCCAGAGATAGTCCAACGGGCTGATTTAGTCACCGAGATGCTCCTGATTAAGCATCCATTCACCGAAGGAACAGATGCCAGACGTGGCATTGAATATTAACAGGCAAGGAGCTTAAACTATGGCCACTTCCCTAGACACAATACTTAAAGAAATAAAACCGCTGGATAGCTCAGCAATGGCCGCTGCCCAAAGCCGTCAGAACAGCCTGACCAAGCCGCACGGCAGCTTAGGCAGGCTGGAAGAGCTGTCAATCCAGCTTGCCGGAATCAAAGGTGAAGCCACACCTAAACTGGAACATAAATCTATAATCATCATGGCTGCTGACCACGGTGTCGTTGCTGAAACAGTCAGCCTCTACCCCCAAGCAGTAACCCGCCAGATGGTGCTGAACTTCCTCAAAGGCGGTGCCGCCATAAATGTCCTCGCCGGTCAGATAGGCGCCCGGGTTATAGTAGTAGATATGGGTGTAATAGGCGGCTTCCAACCACTACCCGGGTTATTATGTAAAATGATTGATTTCGGCACCAAGAACATCACACAAGGACCGGCGATGACCCGCCAGCAAGCCATAGCTACCATAGAGGCCGGCATCCAGGTGTTTGAGGCTGAGATGGGAAAAAGACTTGATATCATTGGCACCGGAGATATGGGCATCGGCAATACTACCGCCAGTAGTGCCATCTTCGCTGCCATCAGCGGCAGACCACCCAAGAAAATCACCGGTCGTGGCACCGGCATTGGAGATAGGCAGCTCGCCCATAAAATCAAGGTGATAGAGAGAGCCTTATCCGTTAACAAACCGAACCCTAAAGACCCGATAGACGTACTAGCCAAGGTTGGTGGCTTCGAGATCGGCGGCCTGGTTGGAGTGATACTGGCTGGGGCTGCCTACAGAATACCGGTGGTCATTGACGGCCTCATCTCCGGAGCTGCAGCCCTCATCGCCACCGGCCTGTCACCACAAGCCAAAGACTACCTCATCGCCGCTCATGTCTCGGCAGAGACAGGACATGAGCTTTTGCTCCAATTCCTTGGCCTGAAACCGCTGCTTGATTTAAACATGCGGCTGGGTGAAGGCACCGGCGCTGTTTTGGGCATTTCCCTCGCTGAAGCTGCCGCCAGGACCTTGAGCCAGATGGCTACCTTCGCCCAAGCCGGCGTCTCCGAAGCCAAACCGCTAGAGTCGCAGTAAGGAGCTAAACTTTGGGTTTCTGGGCAGCACTCCAATTTCTAACCATATTTCCCACTCCTCTCCGCCACGAGGTCACAGCTAAGACCTCCGGCCAGTCCCTCCCTTATTTTCCGCTGGTCGGCTTAATTCTCGGAACTATCCTACTTGGTCTTAATTATGGACTAACTTTTATTCTGCCACCTTCTGTGGTAAATGCCCTGCTCATCATAGCCCTGGTCATCCTGACCGGAGCCCATCACCTCGACGGCTTCATCGACACCTGCGACGGCATCATCGCCGGCAAATCTAAAAAAGAAAGGCTAGCTATAATGTCGGACAGCAAAGTCGGCGCCTTCGGCATCGTCGGCGCCATTCTCCTGCTGCTGCTCAAATATGCCTCCTTGTCCTCCTCACCGATATTGCCAGCCTTGTTGCTTATGCCCACCTTAAGCCGCTGGGCAATGGTCTCCATCATCTTCACCTTTCCCTACGCCAAACGCTCTGGCATGGGACTTGCCTTCAAACGGGGTGCCACATGGCAGAAGCTGACCATAGCCACAGTACTAGCTTTGATTGTCGCCGTAGCCTTGCTGAAACTGTGGGGGCTGGTGCTGATGGCAGCCCTGTGGCTTATTGCCTTCGGCATAGCCAGCTGCTTCCGCTCACGCCTGGGCGGACTCACCGGCGATACTTATGGAGCCATCAACGAGCTGGCTGAGGTTCTGGTGCTCCTGCTACTCATCCTGATTGGGAGATTGCAGTGACCGAATATGCGGCTTCATGGAGCGGTGGCAAGGACAGTTGCTTCGCCTATTGGAAAGCAATTTCCCAGGGCTTGAAGGTCAGCCACCTGCTCAACTTCATAAATACAGATTCAACCAGGGCTATGTCTCACGGCTTAGACCACAAGCTGATAGCTTTACAGGCACAGGCTATGGGATTGCCCATACTCCAGCAAAAAGTCACCTGGGAAACCTACGAAACCGGATTCAAAGACGCCTTAGAGAAGCTGAAGCTCAAAGGCATCGCCGGCCTGATTACCGGCGATATTCACCTCCAGGAACACAAAGACTGGATAGACAGGGTCTGTGGTGAATCAGGCATTAAGGCGGTATTGCCATTGTGGGAGATGGACAGCACCTGGCTTCTAACTGACTTCATCGAGGCTGGCTTTAAAGCCATTGTCGTCAGCGTCAAAGCTCAGTTCTTCGGCAAAGAGTGGCTAGGCAGGCAGGTGGACAGCAAACTGGCCTCCGAACTTAAAGCACTAGCGGCGGAATCAAAAATCGACGTCTGCGGTGAAACCGGGGAATTTCACACCTTTGTTTATGACGGGCCAACGTTCAAGAAGCCCATAAAAATAGTCAAGTCAGTCCCTATAGACAGAGATGACCACTGGACTTTAGACATACTGGAGTACAGTCTTGGCTAAGCAAACTATCCTCCTACTCGGCGGCGCCCGTAGCGGCAAAAGCCATTACGCCCAGCAACTGGCTATGGAACTCGGCGGCAAAGTCCTCTTTGTCGCCACCGGTGAGGCACTCGATGAAGAGATGCAAACCCGTATTGAAGAGCATAAAAAAGACCGCCCCAAAAGCTGGCGGACACTGGAGATACCAACCGGCATTGGTAAAGAGATAGAGAAGCAAATCGGCGATGCCGAGGTGGTGATTATAGACTGCCTCACCCTGCTCGTATCCAACCTGCTCCGCGACGAGCCTGACTACCTTGAAGCAGAAAAAAGGGTGCTATCTGAAATAAACCAGCTTATCACCACCATTGACAAGCTAGATGCCAGCTTCGTCATCGTCTCCAACGAGGTTGGCATGGGCCTGGTACCCGAGACTAAGCTCGGCCGTATCTACCGCGACCTGCTGGGCAAAGCCAACCAGCTATTCGCCAGCCATGCCACCGAAGTCTATCTCATGGTAGCCTGCCTGCCAGTCCAGGTAAAAGGACAATAACTATCCCCAATAGGTCAGTATTTTCATACCATCAGCTTGTGGATTACTGTAGGGATAGAGAGTAAGCCTTACTAGCGTTTCGACTTTTAGCAGTTTGTACTATAATTCTCCTGAAATAAGACCCTGTAAGTGCTCTCGCGTATACTAACAAGTCCACTCACTGGACGCCGATTACTCCGTATTTTATCAGGCAGCTTCTCTCTGAATCCTGTACAATAAGACATAGCGTGTGTTGTGCGACTCTAGAGCGAGGAGGGTCAGCATGCCTACAGTAAATGTTGGCGACATCAATATTTATTACGAGGTTCATGGTGACGGAGAAGCACTTGTCCTGATCATGGGATTAGGGGGTAGTTCAGCGTGGTGGTTCCGACAGATTCCAGCGTTCTCAAGGCAATATCGAGTAGTTGCCTTTGACAATAGAGGAACTGGACGCAGCGATGCACCTGATATACCCTACACAATGGAGATGATGGCGGGAGATCTTGCCGGCATACTGAAAACCATTGGCGTTAAGGCTGCCCACGTTTTCGGGCTTTCCATGGGTGGGATGATAGCTCAGCATTTTGCTCTGCGCTATCCGGAAAGAGTGACCAGTCTTATTTTGGGGGCCACTACATTCGGGGGGACCCACAGGGTAATGCCGGATGTGGAGGCAATAAGAGTTCTCTTCGACATGGAGCACATGCAAAGGCTGACTCCAGAAGAAAGGCAAAGGGAAACGCTTCCCTTCGTCATGAGCCAGGAGTTCATCGATAAGAATCCAGACCTCATTCAACAGCTCATGACAAAAATGACGGAGCATATTACCCCGCCGCATGGCTATATGAGACAGGTGGAAACGGTAATAAGTCATGATACCTACGAGCGTCTACCAGAGATTACGGTGCCTACTCTCGTAATCGCTGGAGATGCTGACAGGCTGGTTCCAGTCGAAAACTCTCGGCTTATTGCGTCAAGGATACCCAAGGCTGAACTGGTGATACTGAAGAACATGGGTCATGGTTTCAACATCGAGGCGGCTGATGAAGTAAACAAGGCAGTACTACGCTTCCTGAAGCGTCACAGCCGTCCTCGCTAGGTCATGTTGTGCAACTACGATTGGGTGGTATACACAACGGCCTATGCCTACTATGCTTCGATCTGTTTACCCAAAGCAGGTCACTAATCTTTGCCCGTGCGCTGGCAATCTCATCTTCGAGAGCATCTGGTGACATGGATTCTTGCTTTAGCCTTCTCTCAATTTGGCCGCTTCAAAAAGATATTTTTACATACTGCAATATAACTGTGCATGCTATATGTAGGAACAATTTTGAAGAAAAGGGTGTAGTCATATCCGGCATTAATTAAAGTAACAATCCATTGTTTTATTCAACTAACTGTTTTCCTGCCTCAGCCACCACACATCAAAATGTCGACAAATAGCAGTTTGACTACTATAATAGACGTAACCAGATGAAGTTCATCCGTTTGCATAAGCGCCCCCTACTGAGATGTGGCATTAGCCGTGTGCTTTGCCTGACAATGACTTGCCTGCTCACCATCTCAAGCGCTTTACTCCTCTTTGCCAGTCCTGTCCAGGCAGCGCTGTTTATCACCACCTCACCACTTCTGCCACAAGGCCAGGTGGGCAGCCCATACTATGCAGTACTAACAGCAACTGGCGATAACCCACCTTTTACCTGGAGCATCACCAGCGGCGCCCCACCACCAGGTTTAAGTCTTGCAGCATCAGGGATTATATCAGGTACGCCAACCATGGCCGGCAATTTCAACTTCACAGCCACGGTTACCGACAGCGTGGCTGTTACTGCAAGCCAACCATTTATTATCAACGTGACTCAACCTCCGTTAAAGTTCTTTACAACTACTTTAGCACTAGCCGAAGAGGGCAAGGCCTACAGTAGCACAATAGCAGTCAGCGGTGGTACAACACCATATACCTGGTCTATCGCCAGCGGTACATTGCCAACAGGGCTAACTTTAAATGTATCCAACGGCTACATCTCAGGTGTTCCAGCCAAAGGCAGCACTGGCAGCTATAGCTTCATGGTCAGCGTCAGCGATAGCTCATCACCAACAATCACTGGTCAGCAGAGCTTCAGCATCACAGTGGAAAAGGGCGGCTATGAAGCTACCATAACCATCGGCGATGGGCTAAAAGTCGGAGAGACAAAGGTATACGTGTCGGGAAGCCCATTGGCTACGCTGCGAGGCGGCGAGTCCACGAAACTCAGCCTCGATATCGGCGCAACCCGGTCGGTAAGCGTAGACCCAGTTATCCAGCATCCGACTGAGTCCAGCGTCAGGTTCAAAGCCGAGGTAGATAGAATTACAGTGAGTGAAGCTTCACCTGATGCCACCTTCCCCTATCACACGGAGTATTCTATCGAGCTCAAAACCGAGCCTTCAAAGGTCGGCCAACTATCAGGCTCTGGCTGGTATAAGGAGGGCTATATGCTTAGAGTCAGCGCTCCGAACGAGGTCAATGACCCAAATGACCCGGGCACACAATATCGCTTTGCCTACTGGAAACTGCCCTCCGGTGAAACCATCTCCGGCAGAGACCTGAACCTGACAGTCAACTCTCCGGGGAACTGCCTCGCCTATTACGACACCTATTATAGGCTAAGCCTAACATCGCCTTATGGCGAAGCGGAAGGTAGTAACTGGTACAAGGCTGGCAGCATAGCCGAATGGAGCATGACGAATACGCAAGTCCGCATGCCCGGTATTCTCGGTGTCTTCGGCGGCAAGCTAAATGCTGTGAATTCCAGCGGTTCTACGCCTATAGATGGCCCCAAGGCAATAACCATAGATTGGGAGCCCGACTATACAATGCCATTCATTCTGATACCTGCGGCAATTGTCTTGCTCATTTTGGGCGGCTATGGCCTATATCTCCTGTTACGCAGTTTGCAACCAAAGCCAGCACCATTTCCTCCGCCGTACCCATACATGCCTCCACCACCTCCTCAGCCTGTGCCACCACCTCAAACCACAGTGGTAATGATAGGTGGAGATAAGCCAAAACTGGGCCAGGGAACAACTAGAGAGCAACTGATGGAAAAGTTCGGTGAACTTCTCGAGAAATACGAGGACGAGATCAAAACCTCAATAGGTGCCAAAGAACTACCTGGAGTTAAAACGGTTGAGGAGGAGAGAAGGCTGGCAGCACCTGAAGAAACTCCGCCAACTGTAGCAGAAACAGACGCCACACCAGAAAAAGAAGACACAACATGCAGCTTCACTTCGAAGAAGCCCCTGAGAGTGGTTGCCAGTAATTGGAGGCAAGTGGAGACCAGGACTGTAGCCCCGCCATCCACCAAGGGGAAGGCAACTGAAGGTGAGACTGGCCTTGCCATAGTCTGGACACTAGATATATACCAAGAATGGGAAATCCTCAACTGCTGGCTGCAACAAGGGCACAAAGAACCCCACGAAGGCAGCGTAGAGGTAGTCTACAGCCAGATTAATACCATCACAGAAGAGAAAATCTATGCGCCAGGTGAGAACCTCGAGCCACCTACACCTCACTATACAGATGGCATGCCCCGAGTAGAGGTGACTGCCGGCGAGGTTGTTCCCTCCGACAAGCTGCCCCCCGAAACAATGCCATGAGAGGCTACGACATTGCCAGCAAGCATCTAAGACTTGGACTTGGACTTGGGCTTGCGCTGGCTTTGATTATGACCGTCTGTTTCATAGCTCCCACTAGGACACCTTCAGCCCACGCTGGGACAATGCAATGGACCACCGTCGACACACCAAACAACACGGGTAACGTCATTATCAGCCCATCAGAAATAGACGCCATCGCCATCGGCAGTGATAGCAGAACTTTTTACGCTATCGATATACCCAACAGCAAAGTCTATAAGTCATCGAACGGAGGTATTACCTGGGATGACCTGACCGGCTATCTGACAATTGCTGGTGCTGTTCTGCCCGCCTGGAATATAGCTATCGCGCCAGATAACCCGAACTTTGTAACCATGGTGACCAGCGACGGTGGTTTACCCAGAAAGGTATTTATCTCAACCGATGGTGGTGATAATTGGCAAGACATAAATTGCCCGGTGACGAGCAACATCGGTGCCATTGCTATCTCTCCCAATTATGGTGGCTATGATATAGCTATTGGCACACGAACTGGAGCTGGCAACGGCGATGTCTATATTTTCAATGCAGCTGGCCCCGGCAACTGGGCTTCCCAGGGCTTCACCGGCGACATACTAGTACTCAAGTTCTCACCCAACTATCGAGCCGATTCTAGTCTGGTTACAATTTCAGCCCATCCCACTGGTACCTATATCAACATTGGAATTCACGACAGAGTGGCCAACATCACCAGCTGGGGTAACTGGGGCCCGATAGAGATAACGGCTGCAGGTGCTGGCACCTCTCCAACAATAGCTCAAGTTATAACCGCCGACATTGAGCTACCCGCCGACTTCTCAGGGCAAGCACCAAGTCTGCGCCGTATGTATGTCAGCATAGATGCGCCGACGGCGAATACAGGCATTTACCGCTTCGATGACACTGTCGGCCATCTGCTGATGCCTACTCCTGCTCCTTTAAGGATTTCCAGCATCGCTTACTACGGAACCTATAGCTCAGGCAAACTACTGGCTGGCGAAGTTAGCGGCAATGCCAACACATCTGCAGTAATAACATGGTTTACTGATGCTGCTACGACTTGCCAAGGAACCTGCTGGTACCAAAGTCAAAAAGCTCCAACTGGTGGCGGCAACTCAGGTCTTGCCAACTCTCAGGTGATATGGAGTTCTGATGGCAACCGCGCATATTGCGCTACCAGTTCCGCCTTGCTCAATAGCCCGGCAAGCTGGCCTGGGGGTTATTTGGCAGGCGTTGCCCTAGATGAATCAGCCTTGTCTCTAAGCTTGGATAACGCCGAAACGTGGAATCAGCTCAGCCTGATAGATACTGAGATAAGCTTTCTCTCCGATGTGGCAGTAACACCAGCCTCAGATACCATCTACTTGGCATCTATCAATAACCACGTCGGGATCAACAACTTTGACAGCATCTGGCGGACAACAGGCCCTCCAACAGGAAAGGTATGGGAACGAGTCCTGTGTCTCCTATCAACAACCAACGACTTAATCCTGCGCACAAGCAATGTCGGCAATGACCCGACTATATATCTAGCCTCCCGGTTAACAGATGATTTAAGGCAATCGCCGGATAGTGGCCAGAACTGGAATAACACCTTGCCGGGGGTTAATGTGACCGATTTTGCCGTTACCAGAATTAATGGTGTACCTCGCATATACATCCTGGATAACAATTACATTCGCCAAGGGGCCAGCAATGGACTAGCATGGCAATGGGCACCAAAAACAGACACAACTTTAAATACAGGACACAGCATCATCGCTACACCAACGGGCGTTGTCGTAGTCGGTGATAAAGCTGAGGGCATGATCGCCTATTCGCTGGATGGCGGCACTTCTTTTGAGCAAACTCCAGCTATCCCAGAGCCGGGTAAGATGCATGTAATTGCCGACTATAGGTTCCAGAATGACGTAATCATCTACGCTGCCAGTGATAGTGACGGAAGCGACATTTATGACTGGGTCATAGACTCAGACCTCGGCTGGACAGCTATGGGAGCACCCGGTCGCAGCTTCTATGGCCTAGCTCAGCTTGAGACACTCTATGGTGCCTGGTCAAGCGGTGGCATCACCGCTGCTGACCGCACTCTGGAACCAGAGAGGCTTGGCCCTCCCTACATTGAATGGGATGACTTAGCTGTGGGATTAGCCCCGGGTGTTGTTTTCACCAGAGAGCCTGTCGCATTAAAAATCTCAGCGGGCATCAACCTGTGGGCAATCGACAATAGACCTCACACTGCCACTACAGGCCATCTTTGGAATTTCTACGATTGCTTTTCGCCAAGCCCTCAATATACACCACCACCTCCACCAAGCCGGGAGGTACTATTCCAGGCTCCGATACCGGCTTCACCGGTGATAGATGAGGTAATACCCATATACTTGAATACTGGAGATATTGGCGCCATCGTATTCAAATGGAAACACCCGACGGCGGCCATAGAATACGAACTCTGGCTGGCTAAAGATGAAGCCTTCAGTCAGTTAATATTGCAACAAGCGATAAAACCCGAGAGCCGACAGACACCTAGCTGGACATTGCCCAAGACAGTCGGTTTAGAAAAAGGTAAGGAATACTACTGGAAGATAAGGGTCAGCCAAGCAGAGACAGGTGAAAAAGATGATGGCCAGTGGTCTAAGGTCATGTCATTCAGCATAGCATCACCACCACCAGAGGAAACTTCTCAACCTGGCCCTACCCCGACAACTCCACCAAATGGTACCGTAAAAGAAACTGAACCTCTACCGTGGACAGCAAATCTCCCTCTGTGGGCATGGATTACGATTGCCTTCTTACTCGTTGTCATACCTGTTGCCGCCCTCCTCGTCAGCAGAACAAAGAGGTAGTGCCAGTCTTCAGCCCCACCTCAACACAACCCAATTGGGAAATCCCAAATACTAAACCCTAAATTCTAAACAATACCAAAATTCAAATTCTCCAAGTTCAAAAACAGTTTTGGTCATTAGTATCTGGGAGTTTTGAATTTGTTTAGGGCTTAGAAATTCGGATTTATGATTTCGACGGATGTAGTGCTAAAATAAATAGTAAATTTACACCGCAAGGATATGCTATGCCTTTAGAGAACATAATTGTAAAAGGGGCACGGGAACACAATCTCAAGAACATAGATGTAACTATACCTCGAGACAAGCTGGTAGTCATCACCGGCGTTTCCGGCTCAGGCAAAAGTTCTTTAGCTTTCGATACTATTTACGCCGAAGGACAGCGTCGCTATGTAGAATCACTGTCGGCTTATGCTCGACAGTTCTTAGGACGGATGGAAAAGCCCGACGTTGATTACATCGAGGGCCTGAGCCCGGCTATCTCAATTGACCAAAAAGGGCCATCTCACAATCCCCGCTCCACTGTGGGGACGGTAACCGAGATTTATGACTATCTGAGACTCCTTTTCGCCCGTGTCGGTCATCCGCACTGCCCCAAATGTGGACGTGAAATCTCTCGGCAGACAGTACAACAAATTGTGGACGCAGTACAAGAAATACCAACTGGCAGCCGGCTCATGATTTTGGCGCCATTAATTAGAGACCGAAAGGGCGAGCATCAGTCGATATTCGATGACTTACGTAAGGCAGGATTTGTCCGGGTTCGCGTCGACGGATATCTCCGTGACCTGTCCGAAGAATTCGGCTTAGACAAGAACAAGAAGCATACTGTTGAAGCTGTAGTTGACCGGCTTCAGATAGGCGAGGCTGAAAATAGCCGCATCGCCGACTCCGTAGAAACAGCGCTGAAACTTGGAGCCGGGGTTGTTCTCATATCAATCATAGATGGAGCAGAATTGTTGTTCTCTGAGCACTTCGCCTGTGTCCACTGCGGCATTAGTCTTGGTGAAATCGCCCCACGGACATTCAGCTTTAATAGTCCCCACGGAGCCTGCCCAGCCTGTAGCGGACTCGGTGTAAAGCTAGAGGTCGACCCGGACTTACTTATACCCAATAAAGACTTCAGTTTGGCACAAGGTGCTATCCGCGCCTGGGGATGGTTTGCCTGGCATGCCAGCGAGCTACATGATTTAGCGCGTCGCTACGGCTTCTCGCTTCAAACCCCGGTAAGCAAGCTCAGTAAGGAGCATCTCGACCTCGTCCTCTACGGTGAAGATGGGGAACTGGTCAAATATCGAAATCGCTACGGACGAGTAAGAGAATACTTTACCAACTATGAAGGGGCAATCCCCTACTTAGAGCGGATTTATCGGGACACCGAATCCAATAATACCCGCGCTGAAATTGAACGATACATGGCCTCTTATCCCTGCCCAGCTTGTAATGGAAAGCGGCTTAAGCCTGAATCTCTAGCCATTGCAATAGATGGCATGAATATAATAAAGGTGACCGAACTATCAGCTTCAGAAACACTGCGCTGGATGCGTTTTCTTAACGGCGACCATAGCAAGCCCAGACTAACGCCCCACGAACTAAAGATAGCCCACCAGATCCTAAAGGAGATAAGCACCCGCTTGGGCTTTCTTATAGACATTGGACTAGGCTATTTGACCTTAGGCCGTCCCTCAGCGACCTTGAGTGGTGGCGAGGCCCAGAGAATCCGCCTGGCTACTCAAATCGGCAGTGGCCTAATGGGGGTTCTCTACATTTGCGATGAGCCTACAATTGGTCTGCATCCAGCTGATATACATCGCCTAATAGAAACAATGAAGCGGTTGCGTGACCTTGGTAATACAATTCTTATTGTAGAGCACGATGAAGCCATGATGCGAGCGGCAGACTATATTATTGACATGGGACCTGGAGCTGGAGAACATGGTGGACAGATTGTAGCCACTGGAACACTGACAGACGTCATGAGCTGTCCAGAATCAATAACCGGGCAATACCTCAGTAGAGCAAAGCAAATTCCTCTGCCGCAAAAGCGCCGTCCTGGCACAGGCAAGGAATTAGTAATCAAGGGTGCCCGCGAAAACAACCTGAAAAATATTGATATCCCCCTACCCTTGGGCGAGTTTGTTTGCATCAGTGGGGTATCGGGCAGCGGCAAGAGCACGCTTGTCAACGAGGTGTTATACAAGAAGCTGGCTCAAATATTCTACAAAGCAAAGGATAGACCTGGTAAATGTGATGGTATCATCGGCGTTGAACATATTGACAAGGTTATCAACATTGACCAATCGCCTATCGGTCGCACTCCACGCAGTAATCCAGCTACTTATACCGGGACCTTTACCCCTATTCGTGAACTATTTGCTACCGTTCCCGAGGCCCGTATGCGTGGCTATAAGCCTGGGCGATTTTCTTTCAATGTCCGCGGCGGCCGTTGCGAAGCCTGTCAAGGCGAAGGCTACATCCAGATAGAAATGCAGTTTCTCCCCGATGTTACCGTACCCTGCGAAGTGTGTAAAGGCAAACGTTATAACCGAGAGGCGCTGGAAATTCATTTTAAAGGCAAAAACATAGCCGCCATTCTGGATATGAGCGTGGACGAAGCTTCAACCTTTTTTGAACACTTCCCTAAAGTTAGGAACAAGCTGGAGACACTGCGTGATGTTGGCTTAGGTTATATACGCCTAGGACAGCCAGCACCTACCCTTTCCGGCGGTGAAGCCCAGCGGGTCAAACTTGCCACCGAACTATCTCGCCGCTCTACAGGTAAAACCCTTTACATTCTCGACGAACCTACTACAGGTCTGTCTTTTGCCGATATAGCCTGCCTGCTTCAAGTACTTCAGCGACTGGCAGATGCTGGCAATACGGTGGTAATCATTGAACACCACGTGGACGTGATGAAAAACGCCGATTATATTATAGACCTCGGTCCCGGCGCTGGTGATGAAGGTGGTTACATTATAGCCACAGGCACCCCTGAAGAAGTAGCACAAATAGGTACTTCATTCACCGGTCAGTATCTCCGCAATGTGATAAAAAAGCAACAGAAAGAGTACTCTTTAGCCAAGCAATAACTTCGGTAAGCTTGCGTCTCGCTCGCGTTTGAGACTACTGTGCCGTGGAGTGAGCATCAAATGAAGGGTGGCACTTACTGCTCAGCGGGCTGTTGTATCTCATCCGCCTTTATGCTATCACGTACATACTTGTAAATTTCTATTACAGTGGCCGTCAAAGGGATAATCAGTATTATTCCCCACAGGCCGGCAATGTAAGCTCCCAGGGGAAGTAAAACCAGAATCATGGCCGGGTGTATCCGCAAATAACCTCCATGAATCCTGGGGACAAGCAGAATATTTTCCAGTAGCTGGACAGCCAGGTAGACAACAGCTACCCAGATTGCCTTCTCTGGTGCTATAGCCAGAACAACAATTACACCAACAGCACCACCAATCCACGGGCCTAATATGGGAACAAACTCCATTAGCCCCTGAAACGCTGCAAGCGCTGGGGCAAGTGTTATCCCTAAAGCAGCTAAACCGATGAAGCTCAAAACAGCCACGACTGCAGAAAGCATTAGCTGGGCGCGAATCCATCGCCCCAGCACCTTGTCTATAACCGCGACAACACCCCTTACATGTACGGCCATCTGTGGTGAAAAAGCAGAATAGAAGCTACTGCTTAGTTTTTCCCAATCTTTCAAGATATAGAAAAGGAACACAGGTAAGGCAACAAAACCGAGGATAAAACCAAAGGTGCCAGATACGTATGAAACACCCTTCAAGAAAGCATCTCGCAAAGCATTACCCAATGACGTACCCCCACTCTGAAGAGTGCCTTGTATCTGCTGTTGCGTTTCAGGTGGAAGCCATTGTTGAAGGCTATGAAGCCAATCCTGTAAAGTTTTTAAACCTTGAGAAAAATACTGAGGTGCATTTTTCAATAAAATTGAAAAGGAACCAACCACGCCTGTAATGATGTAGAAAGCGAATAAGCCGACAACTACCAGGACTATTATAAAGATAAGTGCTATCAAAGATGCTCGCCTGGCTGCAAACCACCTGCCTTGACCAGGCAACTTCTTCTCAAGCCAAGAAACAATGGGGTACAAAAGATAAGCCAGTATCAGACCGCAGATGAAAGGAAGTAAGATACTCCAAAACACCCAGAGAATCCAGAAAGCTGCTATTATGCCCAGTACGAAAAGTATCAAGCGCCATTGTCTTTTAAAGATACTACGGGATGGTTCCAATTCTAAGTTCCCCTATCTATGTGCAGTATCGGCAAACCAAGAATCATGATTACACAATATGAAATCAGAATAAACTGCTCTCAGTAGACCATCAAATTGGAAAATAACGCAAGTCTCTTCTAACCAAAAACTAAGTGCGAACTACATAGCAAGGGCCCATGTTTGTCTACACCGTCTATTTTTATACTCTTGCCTGTGCCTTCTTAACCGCCTCGCCAGCAGTCTCCTTAACTCTTCTGGCGGCTTCCGTTGCCCTTTCTCGAACCACCCCAGCCTTCTCCTTCAATAATTGCCTCGTCTCCCCCCCTGATCGAGGGGCAAAGAGAACCCCAATAGCCAGACCAAGAACTGCACCCACGATAAACCCGATAGCAAATCCACCACCTCTATCACTGTCAGCCATCTCTACCTCCTTACTGTTCCTTCTTAAAAAACCTACTAATTATATCAATGCCTTGAGATATACCCCGGACAAGAGCCACCAACTGAACTACAGGCTTGACTATGTCATCCTTCACCGCTGAGGAAATCTCATGTATATTTGTTGAAGTAGCCTGTATTGAATTCAGTATAGCCCTCACCCTAGTATACAGAAAATATGATAACACACCGATGAGGATGACCACCACTGTCATCACCAGCCCCGCAATACAAATAACTAGATCTCTAAACCATGCTATATCCATAACCAACACCTCCGTTCCTATTTACACCTAGGTTCACCATATCAATCTTTACTGCACCCCCCACTCAACCCCTCACCTTTCTCCACCGAAGCCAGAGGGCCACTCCTGCAATCAGCAATGCCCAAGTAGCATTAAAGACCATTGCTTGATCAAGTGAGAAGACTTTCTCCTCAAACAAAAACACACCAGTATACGAGAGGGCATGAAGAAAAGAAACCAAGAGATAAAACTGCCACCCAAAACCCTTTGCCAAGCCCCAACCTGCCAATGCACAAGCTGCAGCATGAAAACCTAATATATCGAATCTTATCAAAATGGGGAAAAGCTCTACGATGCCACTAGACTCTACATACGACCAACTCCAACCAGAAGCAAATACACCACTTAATATCCACCCTGCCTCGATAATCCCAAAACCAACTCCGGCTACAGCACCGAGAACCAGCGCTAGCTTGGGGTCGATGTTTCTGCCTTTACGCCACCAGTAGACCACCACTGGCAAAAGTTTTGCACCTTCCTGAACCAGCCCACTGAGTAGCGTTTGAAATATTGCAGCAGGCAAAAGCCAGTGCCAGAATGTTGCTTCATCCCAGAAGTGATATAGTATTTGCCCGCTCAAATATTCCAGACCAATATCAATTAGGCCAGCAACCCCCATCATAACAACACCAGCAATCATAACTGCCCAGAGCCACGGTCTAGTAATCAACGGAGGCCTGTAACAAGCAAGCCAAATTGCCCCGAAGACCACTGCCAGACAAATCCCTAAGATACTGGGATTTGAGAACAAATGGACACAGAAATCAAGCACTCTTTGCATCATGAATCCTCCTACTATGGTTACATTATCCAGGTGCACATTTCGTTAAGGTCAGATTCTGTAGTTTTTGGCGACTGCTGATGTAGCCACATACCCCTATCAAGTCTAAGTGACAAACACATAACAGCTATAGCCACCCTTGCGTCTCATCTTCCTGGCAAACGACTGCTCTTACATCTAGCAAGGGCTCCAATTCTGGAGATTGTATTGGCTTGAAACCTATTTCTTCACCTGAAGAAGGTGCCAATGGAATGATAGGCGACGGTTTCTTAATGAAATTATCGTAGACAAAGTAGGCTCCCAACACTAAAAATGCAAGGATCACCAAGCCAAGACACCCCGTAAGCCATGGGTCTGACTTCTTCTTGGATTTAGCCTCTTCCTCTCCGCCTTCCCCCCGCCCTTGATACATTGTTGGTTGTTTTGGGAAAGGTTTTACCTTCTGCGGCGTTGGCCAATAGAGACTTTCACGACACCCAGGGCAATTTATAAATGTAGAATCAACAATAGCACCACAGAAGGGGCAATTGTATTGGAACTTCTGCCCACATCTTTGGCAGAATTCTTGACCTATGACATTTTGTGCACCGCACGTAGGACAGAAAAAAATTTGATCCATCAATTACCGCCTTCTACCTTAGTTAAACCAATGCTTTGGATCTTCAGACTTTATACAGAAACGCCAATCCTCATTTTAACCCGCCAAAGTCTATACTTCAAGCCATCTGACTCAATGGCAGCTAATCACTTTACACAACCACAACCATACAGTATACTCTAAGCCTAATCTCGCACGAGCTATAGTTCTTAGAAAGGTATTTAAGTTATGACGATCAAAGTTGTTACTGACAGTTGTTCTGATATCACACAAGAGGAAGCCAAAAAATTAGGCATTACAGTTGTGCCAGCATATCTCCGTTTTGGTGACGAGGTCTATCGTGACGGAGTCGACATTGACTGCGACCAATTCTATCACAAACTGGTAACCAGCTCGATTCACCCATCTACTGCAGCAGCATCACCGGGAGATTTCGCCAAAGTCTATGAGGAGATAGCCAAAGAAACCGACGAGATTGTCTCCATACATGTTACCGGCAAGCACAGCGCCATGTATGATTCTGCTCTAGTGGGCAAGGAAATTGCTGAAGGGAAAGGTTATAAGGTTGAAGTTATCGACTCTCGTGGCATAACAATGTGGCAAGGTCTCGTCGCCATAGCCGCAGCTCATACTGCCAAGGCCGGAAGCAGCTTAAAACAGGTGGTAAACAAAGCACACGAGACCATTAATCAACTGCGTGCCCTAGCACTTCTAGATACTCTGAGATATGCAGTCAAAGGTGGGCGCCTTGGAAATACCATTTTTGCGATCGAATCAAAGCTTAAAGTGAAGCCACTGATCACTCTGCATCATGGCGAAGTACGTCCAGCCGGATTGGCACGAACCCGAGTGAAAGGGATAGATAAATTACGTGAGTTCATAGCAGCATCAGACATAGATGACTTGGCCATCGTCCATAGCACTACACTTGACGATGCCCGAACACTTGCCGATTATGCACGGTCACTCTTTCCCAATTTGGTACCACGCATAACAAGGCTCGGGCCTGCACTAGGGGTACACGGCGGACCTGGAGCTCTGGTCGCAATCGTTAAGAAAGCCAAATAAAACTTATACACTCAGGGTATAAAAACCATCTCAATGGCTCAGTTTCAATGTCTTCTCCTCAGCAATGCCTCTATTTCCTTAACCAGTTTTTCGCTTTCGTCCACAGTCAGGCCAAGGTTACTTTCAAGCTTGCTGATGTAGCCATCGATCTCAGGAAACTGCCTCCTTACCTGAGCTATTTCCCTGTTCTGCCTTGTCACCTCCTCATCCATATCTGTAAAATCAATATCTAGCTCTAGATGCCTGTTAAAAAATTCCATGACTTTCTTACAGGCCCACGGGTCTTGAACTGCCAACAGATAGAAAGGCACTGGCATCCAAAGGCTTGTCCCAGCAATATTTCTCCTCTTGGCAGCCCAAAGAAGAAAGGAGCTAAAGGTTGGTCTTTGGCCATCTTGAGTTTCATAATCCATATCGCTTATAAGGTCATGATGGCTCAACATCATCTTCATCTCAGCCGAATTGGCTACAGACAATAACATTCGGGGTGTGGTATGAGCACTCGGAGAGACCATGCCACCAACAGTATATATTTCTTTCACCTTACAATATTTCTCAACTATGTCCAAGACCAAGCCCAGAAATTCATACCACCCATATCTGGGTATGTCGCTCTTGAAAATCACCAGGCTCTTTGCCTGGCACCAGTAGAATTTGCTTTCCGGGAATTGGGCTATATCGCCTTCTACAGAAACTCCGCCAAGCGAGAAGAAGCCCTCAGGATCGATTTCAGCGAACTCCCGGCTCTCCAGTTTTGTGTTTAGATAGTCAACAACTCTTGGCCCGACCCTCCCAGCATCCTGATTCCAGGCTACCACCAAGGCCGAGTTCTCCAACTTAGGTTTAGTAAATAGTCTAAATGGCTGTCCTTCGTTCAAAACTAATCTCTCCCAGGTTCTTTTTTAAACAGCCTGTCGATTTCTTGGAGTATTCTCTTCTTATCCTCCTCCGTTATCGGTTCTGGCTCGCTAGGCTTGGCATAAGTAACATATTTTAATTTATCAAGTTGCTCTTTTATCTCCGAAGGCAGTTTTTCATACACACTCTCAATCTCATCCTCGCTTTGTTGAACGAGAGCGTTAATTTCATCCATCGGAACTTCAATTCCCAAGACAGCGCTCAACACTTCGAGCACTGCCTTCGACCCCTTGGGGTAAGGGATAGGAAAACCATGAATGTAAATCGGTATCTCGCCCATCACACAGATAGCCTCTAGTCCTCTCTTCTTAGCAACGCCTAGTAGTAGACCATTTAATCCAGTGATACTGCCTTGCCCATCCCTGCCTTCTATGTCTGACATTAACACTGTATTCTCATAGCTTTTTACCTCAGCAATTAAGTCTTCCTTATTAGGCACCACCCAGACTCTCGACATGGCAGTGTGATGAATGGGTGCAACAGCCGCTCCCGAGGTATAGACTCGCTGACATCCAAATTTCAGTGCTACATCTAGAACGAGATTAGCCATTCTGTAAGCATTTGTTCCCTCAGCATAAACTCTCGTTCCATCACTAGGCTGTTCTTCTCCAATAAAAAACAGCAAATCCTTTGTCTCAGTCCTCTTAAAATAGAATTTGTTATTAGGGAACTCCAAATCTTTCAATTCACCATCTCTTATTAGAACCCTTCTCGGATAAAAGAAGTCCCATGATTCTATCTCGCCGAGTTCTTCTGCCGCCATCATCCTTCTTAAAATATCGACTGCTATGACGCCAATGTTTCCAATTCCTGGCCAACAGGCTATCAAAACTGGGTTATTCAGCTTTGGTTCTTTGTAGAGTCTGAATCCCATCATCGCCTCTCTTTTCCTACTTCGGACATTACACTCGATAAGTATAGCACACAGCCTAAATAACTTTAACCCAATGAGCTGACTGACCAAAACGCAATCGCAATTGTACAGCCACAGCATGTCAGCAAAAGACAGAATCTGAAGGAAGACCGGGCTCAAGCTATGATAAACTAATAAGGTGAAAGACTATTAAGAGGAGGCAACCTGTTGTTCAAAAGAGTACATGTATTCAGGGTCAAACCAGGGCAAGAATTACTTAATGAGATAGCACATTACTGTCAAGAGTATAGAGTTTCTTCAGGTGTAGTCATCGGCATCATCGGCTCGGTAGAGAATGCCCAACTCAATTTCCTAAAAGCGCTCCCTGGGAAATATGACAGCTTGGATTATCGCGGCCCGCTGGAAATTGTCTGTGCTCAGGGCTCAATAGCCCTGAAGGATGACATACCCATTATCCACATACACATCCAGCTTTCAGGACAGGATATCTGCTCCGGTGGTCATCTTGCCAAGGCGATTGTGTTTTCTACAGCCGAGGTAACCATAGGTGAACTTGATTACCAGCTTCGCAGGAATACCGATAGCTACACCGGCCTTAATGAGATGCTGGGTTAAATCGAGGCCTTGTATGCCACACAAAGCGATTTGACTACTAGAATCTATCAGCAGGCCTGCCTACAACACAGTAGGCCAGTTTTGCAAGTATTTCTTGCTTATAAAACCCCGACCGTTACTGCGTAGGATGTCGAGTGCTTTGATAATAAACTCTCTCGTGTCCCGTGGGTCTATGACATCATCAATGAGATGCTTAGCTGCAGCTTTCCAAGGGGCACTTTGATACTCCCACTGTTTGACCAGCTTTCCCCTTTCTGCTTGTGGATCCTTGGCTGCCTGTAGCACATTATGGTACACCACATTCACACCAGTCTGAGGCATCATGAAGCTAATATCAGCAGTAGGCCAGGCAACAAGAAAATCAGCACCACAATTAGTACCAGCCATGTTGGAATAGGCCATACCATAGCTTTTGCGGACTACTACGGATATTTTGGGCACAGTGGAGAGAGCCAACGCCTCCATCCATACCATAATCTTGCCCGGCATCTTTCGCCTCTCAGCTTCTTTACCCACAAAGAAGCCAGGGGTATCGTGGAGGAAAATAAGGGGTATATTGAATGAATCACATAACACAATGAAGCTGGCAGCCTTCTCACAAGCACCCGCTCCCCCCGCCCCAGCAAAGAACAAAGGCTGATTAGCTATAATCCCCACAGTCCTTCCATTCATCCGTGCCAGGCAGGTAATTAAGCTCGGATCATAATAAGATTTTATAGGAAAATACTTACCATCGTCGACTATCGACTTAACGATTTTGTGCATATCGTAAGACCTGTTGGGATCATCAGGCAAAATATCCATCACCTCGTTCAGCTTCCTATTTGGTGGGTCATTAGTAGTGACATATGGTGGTTCCTCCTCACAATGTGACGGCATATAGCTCAGAAACTCTCTCACAATGCAGAGACAATGCTCATCATCAGCAGCGAAGGCATCCACCTGCCCAGTGACTTCAGCATGCAACTCCCAGCCGCCAAGCTCTTCGGGAGTGACTTTTTCCCCAATTGCAATTTCGAGTACTCTAGGCCCAGAAACTGCCATACAGGTGCCCTTGACCATGACCACAAAATCCGCCTTGGCTGCCATCCACGATGGACCACCAAAACAATCACCCATAATAGTAGCTACAAATGGCACCTTTCTAGGGTACCTAAGCCCCTCAATGGGAAAAGTCATAGAACTGAGCCCATCTGAACCCATAATATCAGGTATGCGAGCCCCACCACCATCACCCAGATTAATAACAGGATAACCTTTTTCAACAGCTATCCTTGTTACCCGTTGTTCCTTTCTGAAAGTTCCCACCCTACCCTCGGCACCCGCCAGCACCGTACGGTCAGCAGCACAGACAACCACCGTTCTGCCATCTATTTTCCCAAAACCAGCAATATTACCATCGGCAGGCGTTTCATCCTCCATGCCCGGAATGTCCGATTGATTTAGAATGCCTGTCTCCAAGAAAGTTTCCGGGTCAAGCAATTTATCTATCCTCTCCCGAGCGGTCAAATGACCACGTTTATGTTGCCTGTCTATTTTAACTTTTCCCCCCATCCGGAGCGCCTTCTGCCTGCGCCTACGAAGTTCTTCCAGTGCCGATTTCATGTCCATTTCCCTACCTCATAGAATGTCTTAAGTCTCCATTATCAGCAACGTGTCCCCACGCTTTACTGACTGACCTGCAAAAACATTTATTTCGCTGATCTTGCCACTTACCGGAGCCACTATAGGATTCTCCATCTTCATAGCTTCCAGTATGCAAAGCGTGTCACCTTCATTGACTTTGTCACCCACAGCAACATCGATGTTTTTTATTATCCCAGGCATTGGACTGACAACAATCTCTCTTGCCATTATTATCCTCCTTCGAGATATAATCGCCCTGCATGATAAACTCATGCTAATCGAAAAGTCAACAAAACAGGTGGAGCAACAAAGTAACAAATCGAGTATAATTATACGCCGCGTCAGATTCATGCAAAACTATTAAAAATAGAGAGATACCCAATAGTGAGCAGTGCAGTAGAGCAATTAGACCACATATTCAAGCCCACATCGATCGCCATATTAGGTGCCTCCGATAGGGCCGGCAAATGGGGACACATAATGGTGGAAAGACCATTGACAACAGGATTTAGCGGAGCTATATATCCCGTGAACCCAAATAAAGATGAAATCCTTGGTCTCAATTCTTATCGAAGTGTCTTGGACATTCCAGACCAGGTTGACCTAGCAGTGATAGTAGCCCCCGCTCCCACCACACCCAAGCTGCTACAAGATTGTGTTGCCAAAAGAGTAAAGGGCGCAATTATCATATCTGGGGGGTTTGCCGAAGCTGGCGATGAGGGTAAAGCGCTTGAAGATAAAGTTGCGAGAATAGCCAAGGAGGGGAAAATAAGGTTTGTAGGGCCCAATTGCATGGGAATATGGAGTGCCGCCGGGCAGCTCAACCTATGTTTTCATCAGTCACCTAAACCAGGAGGCATCGCCTTCGTCTCCCAGAGTGGAACCTTTGGTGGCTACCTATCCGAAATAGCCAATGCCAAAGGCTATGGGTTGAGCAAATTCATAAGCATCGGCAATCAGGCAGATATCACCGCTTCTGAGTACCTGGAATATCTGGCCGAAGACAATGAGACAAAAGCTATCGTCTTCTATATGGAGGGTTTCAAAGATGGCAGGAGGTTCTTCCAACTCGCCAGAGAAGTGATAAAGAGGAAACCCATAATCATTTATAAAGGCGGTAGCAGCAGTGCTGGTGCCAGAGCCACATTATCTCATACTGCCTCGCTCGCTGGTTCTGAAGACGTATTTGAAGGGATGTGCCACCAGATAGGTCTCATAAGGGCTAACGAAGCTATACACTCTTTCGAAATGGCTGAGGCACTTGTAGAACAACCTTTACCTAAGGGACGAAGAGTAGCAATCATGGGAAGTGGTGGCCAGGGCGTTGTGGCAACCGATGCCTGCGTCTCCCTAGGGCTTGAAGTTCCTGAGTTCGATGAAGAGACCACGCGGAGCCTAAAGGAACTGCTACCACCTCATGCCCCCCCGGCTAAGAATCCAGTTGACTTCGCCGGCAGCTACCGCACTGCCCTTAGTGAAAAATTGGTGATAGAAAAGCTCCTCAGCCTCAATTATATTGATGGTGTGATAACTAATGTCCCTATAAATCCCATGATTTGGGGTCTCAAGCCCACATCAGCGGATACTGACAAAGCCTTAGCTAATGCTATCGAGGCTGCATTTCAAGCCGCTAAGCTATTTGCTGCCCTCCCCAAGAAGTATAATAAACCACTAATTACTCTGCGCTTCCGCCGCACTGACGACCCCACCATCAATATCTTAAAGGAAGCCGGAATACCAGTCTATGATACTCCTGAGCAATGTGCCCGTGCCA
Organism: Chloroflexota bacterium; assembly: GCA_016875875.1. Classification (NCBI taxonomy): domain Bacteria; kingdom Bacillati; phylum Chloroflexota; species Chloroflexota bacterium. The sequence continues at coordinate 57,747 of VGOP01000013.1, forward strand.
TGTATGCCTTGGTCAAATACTCGGAAGCCCGAAGAGCTGCAGAACAATGATACCCAACTCAAAAGCTCCGCCATAACCTGAGCTCGTTCGGATAGATAGGTGACAATTTTATAGTGTGAAAACGGATAATGCCCCCAGTGTCATTGCGAGCGAAGCGTGGCAATCTCTGCAGGGCAATTACATCTGCCTCGGCGGAGATCGCCACGGGGCTACGCCCCTCGCGATGACAAAATAGATTGCCTCTCGAAATGACAGAAACAGGTGGTGTTACTAATGTCTTGGACACCGCACAACACAACCTTGACACTCGCTCGAGGCAAAAGTTATACTTCTTGCTGGGGCCATTAGCTCAGTTGGTTAGAGCACGGTCCTGATAAGACCGGGGTCTGTGGTTCGAGTCCACAATGGCCCACC